>CAKUKW010000330.1 GCA_934663885.1 uncultured Tidjanibacter sp. | reverse complement strand
GCTCGTCGCAGGCCTCGGACGCGGACTGCCGGAGTTAACGTGGTTCACCGATCGCAATCCGGTGGCGCTGATACTGGGGGCGATGATGATAGGCAGCCTCCTTATTTCGGTATTATTCACTACTTTTGCAGTAGGAAAGTTCGTAAGGATGAACACCGCCAAAATACATCTTTACTAGTTCCGTTACTGATATATTACAGTAACCGTGTGCGGTTGATGCGACACTAAAAACTATCGAAGGGTAAAAAACGCTAAAAGTCTAATAAAATATGGCACAGAAAACGAACAATACCGTTTCCCCGAAAACGGCTTCGAAACCGAAAGAAGATACCGAAGCTAAAATGGCCCTCACGTGGGACAATTACAAATGGATGCTTGTCGGGCTGGGAGTGATAATCCTGGGGTTCATCCTCATGGGAGGCAGTTCCAACAACGATCCTGCTGTTTTCAATGAAAAGATCTTCAGTTTCCGCCGCATAACACTTGCGCCTATCCTGGTGTTGGCGGGTTTCGCCATCGAGATCTTTGCCATAATGAAAAAACCGAAGGTAAAGAAATAACTTCGCAACGAACTACCCGGAGGGAGGTCGGTAATTTCCAACTTCTGCGTAGGGTTGTGACCACAAACTTCCGACAACAAATCTGTATAAGGAAAATGTCTATTTTCGAAGCGCTGGTTATGGGAATTTTGCAGGGACTCACCGAGTTCCTGCCTGTAAGCAGCAGCGGCCACCTCGAACTGGCCAATTACCTTTTCGGCATCGAGGGGGAAAGCAACCTCCAGTTTACGATAGCCGTCCACCTTGCCACGGTATTGAGTACCATTACCGTATTCTGGCGCGAAATAGGAGGACTTTTCAAAGGACTTTTCAAACTCAAACTCAACGAAGAAACCATATACGTAATAAACATAGTTATCTCCATGCTGCCCATACTCGTGGTGGGGCTATTTTTCCAGGACAAAGTGGAGTCCCTTTTCACATCCAACCTGCTGCTCGTGGGGTGCATGCTTCTGCTGACTGCCATACTCCTTACCTTTGCCAACTATGCCAAGCCCCGCACGGGAAAAATAACACCGCGCAACGCGTTCATAATAGGACTGGCACAAGCCGTGGCGGTTATCCCCGGCCTTTCGCGTTCGGGAGCCACCATATCGACCGGCCTGTTGCTGGGTGTAAAGCGCAGCGAAGTATCCAAATTTTCATTTCTAATGGTGCTTATTCCCATCATAGGAATGAACCTGCTGGATGTGCTTAAAGGAGGTTTCTCATCGGCGGGCATCGGAATATGGCCGCTCATTACAGGTTTCCTGGCCGCCTACCTCACGGGCACATTCGCCTGCAGAGCGATGATAAAAATAGTGAACAGGGGCAAACTCGTATGGTTCGCCGGATACTGTGTCATTGTGGGCCTGGCAGCAATATGCATGTATATTTTTTAAATCCCTGTATTAAACCTCCCGGACCGGAAAATATTTTAAACCGCAACCTGCAATAATTTGAAAGAAGATATCTCAAAAGATACGAATTTCCCCGAAGGAGTCGTTCTGGTAGTCGACAAGCCCCTTGAGTGGACCTCTAC
>CAKUKW010000329.1 GCA_934663885.1 uncultured Tidjanibacter sp. | reverse complement strand
GGATGCGGCCGCGAACTTCCTATACTACTACGAGGGCAATAAGCTGTCGGAAATAAGAGTCCAGAACGAAGTTACAGATTTCAACTACCCCTACGACAGAAACGGAAATATGACCGGTTTGGGATGGGGAATAAAATATCGGGTCACTTTAACCCGTTATATAAATCAGGTCTTTCGATATATGCGCCGGGAGGCCTGAATAATAGTATATACGGGCCGGAGGTAATGCACATATTATAAAAATATTGTTACCTTTGGCTAAGAAATTAGGTGATCGACCATGTTTTTCAGATCATATATTTTAGCGATATTCATATTTACGCTCCTGCCGGATTTCCATTTGCATGCCGCGGCGACGCACGACGACACGGCAAGTTTGCATCAAATGTATCGTAATACCCGTGGAGATGCGGATTCCCTCAGGAATTTTGTGCATGCCCATGTCAAAATAAGCGATAAACAAAAAATAATAGAATACGGACGCGAGCTTTATGAAATAGGCCGCGAGCAGCGCGATGAAAAAAGCATTGTGATGGGCGCCGCTGCAATGGGGATAAATTACGTGATGATAGGCGAAAGGGATTCTTCCCTATACTACTTATCCCGGGCTATAGAAATAGGGGAGCGTATTGATTATCCTTTGGCGCTGGGCACTGCCTATAATGGGATGGGGCTGCATGCGGCCAATTTCGAGGCGAATTATTACCGTGCCATTCCCTATTTTGTTAAAGGGCTCGAAATGGCACGGCGGAGCGGCGATACAGAGACCTATTCCATACTTCTGGGTAACATAGCGCTGATGTACTATTTCCGGGACAGCCCCGAAGGGTTACCTTACGCCCTGGAATGCTACGAGCTGGGAGTGATCAACAACGACCCTTACCTCATATACGTAGGCAGTTATATGATAGCGTCGATAAAATACCTGACCGGCGATTATGAAACCGCGCTGGTATACCTGCGCATTGCGGAAAAAACCATTCTCTCGTCCGATTCTGAGCGCGTGGTGTCGCCGGCCAACATAGTCCTGACTTATACGCTTTACGGTAATATCCTTTTGGAAACAGGAGACGAAAGAGGAGCGCTGTCTTATTATAGAAAGGCGCTCGAATTCGAAAGTATGCCCATGGAAGCCGATATCGTAGGTGCATACCTGGGCTATGGCAGGTATTTCATGCGCAAAGGCGATTATGCCAGCGCACTGCCGCTGTTCCTGAAAGCAGCGGATATGGCTGTGCCGTCCACAAATATGCTTCACTTGCATAAACTGTATAAGAATATTTCGGAATCTTACGAGCAGTTGGGCGACAATGTCAATTCCCTCAAATATTATAAGGAGTATTACAAGCTCGCCGAAGATATCTTCAACGTGGAGAAAGAGCGTTACCTGAGCGAACTCAAGGTTCAGTACGAACTGGAAAAACGGGAAAACGAGATTAAACAACACCGCCTGCAACTGTTGCAGCAACAGCGTAAAGCGCAGGTGCTGGGGCTTATAATCGTCATTATCCTGCTGGCCCTGATAGGCAGCTGGTACATGTACAACCGCAAGAACAAACTTTACCTGCAGATAGTCAAGCAAAACCAGGAGAGTCTCCAGACGAGGGAAGAGC
>CAKUKW010000328.1 GCA_934663885.1 uncultured Tidjanibacter sp. | reverse complement strand
GGGTGAAAGTGTCTGCGGGACACGATTGGGACGGGTTCGTGGCGTGGGCGGTGGAACATGGGCTGTGGGGAGTGGAAAACCTATCGCATATTCCCAGCCTGACGGGAGCCGCTCCGGTGCAGAACATAGGAGCGTACGGCGCCGAAGTAAAGGACGTTATCGATTCCGTGGAAATTGTACATACCGATACGCTTAAGGCAACTACGATAGCCGGAGAGCACTGCGTTTTCGGGTACCGCGACAGTATCTTCAAAAACCTGCTCAAAGGGAAAGCCATCATAACGGCCGTCAATTTCATGCTTGCTAAAAAGCCCTCGCCTAACACATCTTACGGCGCGTTGAACGAAGAAACAGAAAGGCTCGGGGGTAAGACACTGAAAAATATAAGGCAGGCCGTTATCAACATCCGCACCGACAAACTTCCCGACCCGAAAAATATAGGTAACGCCGGAAGTTTCTTCAAAAACCCGGTTGTTCCGGCGGAGCTGGCCGCGAAACTAAAAAAGGAGTATCCCGATATACCCCAATACCCCGGCGCGGGCCACGAAACTGTAAAGCTCGCCGCCGGATGGTTGATAGAAAAAGCGGGATGGAAGGGGCGCAGGGAAGGGAATGTAGGTATATATCCGAAACAGGCCCTCATAGTAGTCAACCACGGGGGAGCCACGGGGAACGAAATAATAGGATTTTCGGACAAAGTAAGGAGTTCCGTATTCGAAATGTTCGGCATAGATATCGAACCCGAGGTAAATATATGGTAGATATAAGTTCACTCAAAGCTATAATTATTAATGGAAATGCTGGAATACAAACTTGATAAATATATAAAGGAACACGGCCTGACGGAAAAAAGCGACAGGATACTCGTCACCGTCAGCGGCGGGGTCGACTCTATGGTTTTGCTGTCGCTCCTTTTCAACTCGGGCTACAATGTGGGAGTGGCGCACTGCAACTTCCAGTTGCGTGGCGCCGAATCCGACGAAGACGAGGCGCTTGTCGGGCAGGAAGCGGCCAAATACGGTGTCACATTCCATAACCGCAGGTTCGACACCGCCGCGGAAATGGAGCGCACGGGGGAGTCGGTGCAATTGGCCGCCCGCAGGCTGCGTTACGAATGGTTCGACCGGTTGTGCGCGGAGTACGGATACGACCTCATAGCTATAGCCCACCATGCAGACGACTCCATAGAGACCTTTTTCATTAACCTCATAAGGGGAACGGGCCTGCGCGGATTGACCGGAATACACAACATGAGGGACAATATCATCCGTCCCCTGCTCTTCGCCTCACGGCGAGAAATACTCGATTATGCCAACTCCAACTCCATACCGTTCCGCGAGGATTCCACCAACCGCTCCACGAAATACCTCCGCAACAAGCTCCGGCTCGGAATGATCCCGATGCTTAGGGACATAAACCCGGGGTTCACGGAGCTTATGGGAGCCAACATAAGCCGCCTGACGGACGCACAGCTTTTCATAGACAGGGGCATAGAGTTGATAAGGAAAATGGTCGTTAAAGAGGAAAATGGAGTCATAACCATAGATCCGGAAAAGATAGACGCCGGGATGCCCGTCAATTTCGTAATATACGAACTGCTTAATTCCGGGTACGGGTTCAAGGG
>CAKUKW010000327.1 GCA_934663885.1 uncultured Tidjanibacter sp. | reverse complement strand
CCTTGTCTCAGAGCAGATAATAACATTAATGGCTTATCCACGGCAGAAAGTTAAGAATCTGGTTTCCCATGGCGGCATTTCTCCAGCGCAGGATGGCGTAACTCATCAGGCGGTCGAGGACCTGGGCGTGATCCGTTCCATCCCCGGTATGACCGTGATTGAGCCTTATGACGGCAACGCCTGCAAAACACTACTTCGGGCCGCCATTGAGCACGATGGTCCCGTCTATATCCGTATGAACCGGGAAAACCTGCCGCTGCTGGAATCGGTCGATAGTACAGATCTTGCCATCGGTAAAGGCAAGCTGATAAAGGATGGCAGGGATATTGCCATTCTGGCTATGGGCGGCATGGTCGCCCGGACGTTGGAGGCGGCAGAGATCCTCGAGGATACTGAACACATCTCGGCGGCGATATACGCCATCCACACCCTCAAGCCGCTAGATGAGGACCTTGTGGCGGAGTTGGCTGGGCACTATGGCGCACTGGTCACTGCCGAAGAGCACAATATCCATTGCGGCCTGGCGGATGCGGTCAGCAGCGTTGTTACCAGCCGCTGCCCAGTTCCGGTCGGCAAGGTCGCCATCATGGATACCTTTGCCCAATCCGGCACCTATCCGCAGCTCCTGCAGGCGTATCATCTGACCCCGCAGGACATCGCCCAAAAGACCCTCGAAACCGTAAAGCACAAAAACAGTTGATTTGCATGGCGAAAGGAGGATGGCAGTGTTTGATCTCATTATCGGCAATGCCATCATTGTTTCGGCTGCCAATGGCTATCAGCCCTACATAGGTTCCCTTGCCGTCAGGGATGGCATCATCGCCTACGCTGGGGAACGGCAGTTTACCCCTCGCGATGCCAAAACCGTGCTAGATTACGGCGGAGACATCGTTATGCCGGGCCTTGTCAACGGCCATTGCCACGCAGAGCTTTCCTTTATGCGCGGCATTGGCGATGACAGGACTCTGCTGGAGCAGAAGCAGAAGTTCTCTAGGGTGGGCTGGTTCCGCCGGTACTCTACCGAAGACGAGCGCTATGCCGCCCGGCAGCTGACCTACTGCGAGGCATTGCGCTCCGGTACCACCTTCCTCAATGACAATATGTACTGGTCATTGGGTACACGATCAGTTAGCGCCATGGCGCAAACCGGGATCAGAGGCTCTCTGTCGGAAGATATCAGGCCCGATTTCTCCTGCCCGGATGAGCCTGCCTCGGTGGAAAGGCTGCAGGCATTCATAGAAGCCTGCAAGCAGCAGGATATTCTTCCAGTCATAGCCGGCCCAGCGGAGGAGGACGTCACCGAGGATCGGCTGCGGCGGATCGCCGCCCTCTGTCGGGAGGTACCGCAGGCACTGTATACCTGCCACTTGGCGGAAAATGGCTGGCGTATGGGGTTTACCCGGGAACAATTCGGGATCACCCCCATCGAGCTGCTCCACCGGTTTGGTCTGCTGAATAACCGGTTGGCCGCTTCCCATGTGGTCTGCGCCTCCCCGCAGGATATCTGTCTGTTGGCGGAGTCAGGCGCGGCGGTGGTCAATACTCCGGTGTGCGAAATGAAGATAGCGGATGGCGTTGCCCCCATCGCCGAGATGGTAAAGCAGGGTGTTTGTGTGGCCCTGGGCACCGATGGTCCCCTTTGGAATAACGGCAGCGATCTTTTC
>CAKUKW010000326.1 GCA_934663885.1 uncultured Tidjanibacter sp. | reverse complement strand
AAGAAATTCGCTGATGCATTTACTGATTTGCTTGAAAATTTCAAAGGAATCGGGAAGAGTATTAGTGGTGTATTGGACTCAGCACGAGATGCTCTTGTTCTTTGGCAGAAGGACATCAAAGCCAATATCTTGTTGAAGATCGCTGGCGCAGTTGGTATTCTGGCTGCGGCATTATGGGTGATCTCCAAAGTAGATACCACTAGAGTCCGTGACAGTATGGGGGCAATCACAGTTCTGCTTGCGGAAGTATCTGGTATTATGGCTGGCATCATGAAATGGGGCACCAGTGCAAATGCTTTGGAGGGACTTTCAGAAGCAGCTCAGCTTGGCAGAATTGCAACTGCCATGATGGTAATTGCTGGTGCTGTGCTAATTTTGGCAGCGGCTCTCAAGAAGTGTGAAAATTTGAACTGGAATAACACGATTCCAGCGATGACTGCACTGTTTGTTCTGCTTGGCGAAATGACAGCAGCAATGTATGGATTTATGGCGATAGCCAAGAAGAATCCATTGAGCAAAGAAACTGGTACACTCCAGTCTTTTGCCGTTGGAATGATTGGAATGTCTGTTGCAATTGCAATTCTTGCAACTGCTGTAGCTCGACTAGGCAAACTGGATCGAAAGCAGGTTATTCAGGGCGGGTTGACCGTTGTTGCACTTATGACAGCACTTAGTGGTGTGACAGTAGCATTGAAAGCCATCAAATCTGATAATATGTCGGGCGTGGCTGGTTCGATGATTGCAATGGCACTAGCACTTACCATGCTGTATGTCCCGATTCGACTGTTTGCAAAGCTTGATACAGACACTCTGAAGCATGGCGGCATTGCAGTTAGTGTGGCACTTCTTGCTATTACTTCAGCAATGACCGTAATGAAATCTGCAAAAGGTGATATGAAGGGTGTTGCGGGGTCTGTGCTTGCAATGGCGACCGCTTTGGCACTTTTGATTATTCCCATTAAAGTGCTGGGTAGTATGGATATGAACTCTTTGGCTAAGGGTTTAACTGGAATTCTGGTCCCTCTTGCAGCAATGGGTGCTGTACTTTCTAACCTATCTGGCGGGGATTATTCTAGAATTGGAACAAACATGATTGCAATGGCAGCCGCAATGACATTGCTGGTTGTTCCACTAAAAGTGCTCGGCAGTATGGATTTGACGTCACTAGCGAAAGCTCTTGTAGCATTTGGAATCGCATTGGGCCTCCTTGTCGGAGCAGCCTATTTGATTGCGCCATTGGCCGCTAGTCTCGGTGGTCTTAGTAAAGCAATGCTCGCCTTTGGCGCAGCTTGTCTTGGCGTAGGCGTTCTCGTTGGTGCAATAGCGTTTGCATTTATGACATTAGCCACAATCGGAGCAGCAGGTGTTGCTGCAATTTTGGCTGCTATTACAGGCTTGATTCAGGGATTCCGTGTGATGATGCCAATCATCGGAGAAGCATTGAAAGACCTGATCTTGACCCTATGTGATGTGCTCAAAGACACGGCTCCTGCTATTACAGAGACGGTGCTCTATCTTATCGATGAACTTCTTCGTCAAATTGAAGACTATGTTCCGTCAATCGTTGCTCATTTGGCAAAGATCATTCAGAAAATTGGACAGGCAATTACGGAGAATTTCGGAGAAATTGGTCTTGGCGACTGGATTGGTGCTGCAATTTTTACAGGTATTGTCGCAGCTTCTGCC
>CAKUKW010000325.1 GCA_934663885.1 uncultured Tidjanibacter sp. | reverse complement strand
GCTGTGTGTACAGGTGACGAGTCAGCGCTGTTGGACGATGAGACACTTCGGGATATGATACTGAAACAATATCAGGAAATTGGTTTTGGCGGGCTTAGCCTGAACGAGATGAAAGAGCGACTGCAGCTGCCGGAAGCAATTACCGATGAGCGTCTCAAAAAGAGTATCGGTGGACTTCTTGCGTCCGGAGAACTCGAGTATGTTGATTTCCGCTGCTACAGAATCTACGGCAGATTTGCGGAATATCTGGAACGCTGTGCAAGCATCAACGAGCGAAGCAAGGATTTTATTCGAAAGAGGCTGCAAGGCATTACGCTTGAAGACATCGCTCAGGAATACAATCTTACAAGGGAACGCGTGCGTCAGATCGTAAAGAAGGATGCGCAGAAGGTATGCGACTGGTATGCAATGTCTACCAGCATGACATGGTTTGACGAGGACTATTACCGGTATTTCTACAGTACATATGCCTTCGAAAAGAAAGACGCCATCGAATGGTTTGGTATGACAGCAGACATCTGCAACTACCTGGACATGATGGATGTGAAAAAAGGCCAGAAAAATCTGCAGTCTGCGCTGGAGGACCAGAGAGGTCTTGATGCCGGACTTCGCCTGAAAATCAAGAATTATCTCAATAGAAATAAGTTGTTTGTTGATGGCATCTGGGTAGAAAAGCGGCGCTCCGATCTTGAAAAAGTGGTTGTCCAAAAATTCTGCCGGGAAGATGTTTCCTTTGATGACTTCACACGGATTTACAATGAATTCCTGGAACAAGAAGAAATCCCGTTTGATGAGGATATCTATTACACTGAGTCTGTTTACAGAACCAGGAAGAATCATCTTTCTGATGCCCGATACCTGCTGTGGAAGCAGAATGAACGGATTCGTTATTACGATATGGAAGGCCGCGACTTTACCGAGTTACTGGATGCACTGAATCTGGAGTCCTACGAGAATATTGAACTTTCCGCGATGAAGTTTGTGGAGGACCATCCGGAGATCTTGGCCAAGTATGATATTAGGGATCAGTATGAACTCCACAATCTACTAAGGAAGATAGTTCCCGAAGGAAGCTATCATGACTTCCATTGCAGCCGAATGCCAGAGATTAGGTTCGGTACGTTCAACCGCGATGAGGCAATTCTGAATATTTTAATTGACAACGCCCCAATCAACACAGCGGATCTTTGCGCACTTATTCACGATGAGTATGGTTATGATCCGGCTGTGATTCAAGGCACCTATCTACAGACTTTTACAGAATATTACCATCAAGGCATGTACTCGCTTGACCAGAAGACCATGCCGACAGAGCGTAAGGTGGCGTTGCAGGCTGAGCTTACCGAAGACTTCTACTATATCGATGAAGTCAGAAAAATCTACCGCAGGATGTTCCCTGCTGCTGATTTAGAGGAAATCAATCCATATAATCTGAAACTGATGGGATTTACTGTTCTTTCCAGATATGTGATCCAGAACTATCCTTCGTTGGAAGCGTTCTTCGAGGATATTCTGACCGATGAGGATATTATAGACATCACTCCATACCGCAAGCGCTTTGTCTATGTGCAGATGTTTTCTCAAAAACTTATGGAACTTAAGAAAAAACTGCAGGTGGTTGAATTTGAACCCAATCAGATCATAAATATACGGAAACTGGAGCAATTCGGCGTTACTCAAGAAGCAATATTTGAATTCTGTGACGCTGTATATAATTT
>CAKUKW010000324.1 GCA_934663885.1 uncultured Tidjanibacter sp. | reverse complement strand
GTATATACCGGTATTTGTCCTGTAAAATGTATCCCCGAAATAAAGACCGTCGCCGTATTGCACTCCCGAAGGATCGGCCGCATCGTAATACGTCATTATGTCGCCTCCAAGGTAAAGCGTTTCGGACAACCCGAACCCTTTCCACCGGAACTTTGCTTCACACTGAAAACCCCCTCCATTCACGAAACCGCCCTCCCCGTTGCGGTCGCGCTGCATAGAGAAAAGCCATCCGGCTTTTAGTGACAATTCGGGGAAATTAGGGTTATATCGCCCTATAATAATTGGATATCCCTCCCTATAAAATGTCCACTCCAGCCCTACGTGTGGATAGATCAATATATTATCCATAACGCCGGAAACCACTTCGCTGGCTGCATAATGGTACATCATAAAATCGTAGCCGGCGTAAAGGAACGGCCTCGTGCGGAGGTTCAGCCTATCGAAATCGAAGCGGCCGGATGATATCATCATGAATTTTTCCCTGCTCCTGCCCATAAGCTTGCTGTTCCAGTCTATGGCCATTTCCACATAAGAGGGTCCGTCACCTCCGTAGCGCATATAATATCCCTGTATCAGTTTATGGTAAAACTTCACTTCGTCGCTAAAGAAAGCCGTGGAGTAATCACCCTTCAGGGCGCTCCTGGGAAAACTTCCGGCGTACAGGTCGAAAACACGCGGAGAAGTATAGTTATAATACAGTATCGGTTCGTAGGAATCTATCTTTGATGTCCCGAAATCGGCCGTAAGCTCTACTCCCGCCATCAGCTTGTGGGGCCTTCCGCGATAATGCAACGTACCCCACCCGAGCCCTATTTCGGGAGAAAAACGTGTGCCGAAAATAGTCTTCGACCGTCCGAATTCCATGCCGGTATATTCGCGGTTGTCGAACCGGAAATCGAAATCGACTTTCCACAGGAAATCCTGGGCAGAGGCTGCCATACATGAACATGCCACAACCGCAAGGAGGAGCAGTTTTTTCCTCAAATTATCCATTGGACTTTTACTTTGGGCACCGGAAACTATTCTCTTGGCGGCATAGGGGTAATCTGCCTTGCAGGTACTATCCTCATGGCGAATCCCCCACCCGGCGCCATCTTTATTTTCATCTTCATTTCCCTTTCCAGGGGCCTGACTATCTCGGTACGGTAATCGGAAGCAATCCTGTCTCCATTTTCCCCGTCGAGGAAAACGGCCGCTTCATAAACTCCCTCGGGAAGGAAGCCGAAGTCGACCTCGACCTCGCGCGCGTCCCATCCGGTAAGGCCGCCCACGAACCATGCAGGGCCCCCCTGGCGTGCGGTAATTATATATTCACCTACCCGCCCGCCGAGCACCTGCATATTGTCGAAAACTGCGGGTATGCGGGAGATATATTCCAGAGTTTCACGCTCTTTGAGGTAATTGGTGGGAGCGTCGCAAAGCATCACCATAGGTGAATCGAATACTACGTATGTGGCTACTTGGTGGGCACGGGTACCCTGGCTCATAGGCTCGCCGTATACCGGACGGTAATTCCCCCTGGCAGCGTTCTTCATCGCCCCCTGCGTGTAATCCATCGGGCCTGCTGCCATACGTATGAAAGGTACGGTAACATCGTAAGTGGGCATATCGGCCCTGTCCCGATCTGTCCATTTCAACTGTTCGAGCCCCCAGACGCCTTCGTAATTCACCACGTTCGGATAAGTGCGGCTCAAGCCGGTGGGCTTGTAAACGCCATGATAATTGA
>CAKUKW010000323.1 GCA_934663885.1 uncultured Tidjanibacter sp. | reverse complement strand
TCCCGAACCCGCTATCCTATTCGTTTTGATTTCCGAACAGGCGAGAAGTGGGACGGCTGCATCCATTGCCATTTTCCCGGCTGCGGCAATATTTTCTCGTTCGGTGATCTTTTCTTTATCTTTAACGCTTACAATAAAGGTGTCGTTGCCGGCAATATGGGTTCTTTCTCGTATGGGCTCACTACTTCGGACGGTATTTATTTCCTTGTCGCCGAAGACAGGTGGATATACCAGCAATGGGTGATGAACTTCTATCCCGGGCAGCAAGCGGATATGGAGGAAATAAGATGGAGTGAAAGAGATTTCAGAGATTTTTACGGAATCGGTTTAGATACTCCTCCTGAAGAAGCTGAGAAGAATTTTTTGAAGTATATTACTGAGAATTTTATGGGATTGGGTCTTATGAAATACAATCCCGGTACTAATAAATTTGAGAAAAAGAAGTACTCGATGTATGACGGTGAGTTCTATACGGAGGATTGCCCCGAATAATGTTGGAATATTAAAAATAGATGTCTTATGAAAAGTTATTTTAAAATACTGCTTGGGATCTTGCTCGTGCTTATGGCTACTAACATTTTAGTAGCTCAAAATTATTGCGAATTGAAATATTCTCCGGAGCTACTTTTAGGTAAGTGGAAAGCTACCAGCGGTGACATGACTTATGAGGTAGAGTTTATTTCTGAAGTGATTTCAAACAAAAAGAATGACCAGATGGAATTTGTATTGGGTAGAATTACTTACAAACGCGACAGTGTAATCATAAAAAAGACTGAATATAATAAATTAAAATCCGCAATCTATGGTAATATGAAATCATCTAAAAAAGGTGATATGGAATTCTCTGATGAGGAACTTTTGGGTTGGTGGTATTTTGAATTTATCATAGACGACAATAACAATAATAAAGCTGTCTGGAAGTTTTTAAGACCCCATGACGACTGGATGGAAATGGGCTGGAACGAGGAAAACCTGCCCGATATTCCCGACAACCTAGTTTTCCGGAAAATGGTCACTCCCACCAACCCTGACGGCCTCGATCCCGGCCATAAGATGTAGGCGTTGTTTTAAATGCTCAATTAGTACGGCGGCTACACTTAAGGAGTGCGGCGCCGTATGTAAAAAGGCATGCGTATGACCTGACGGACAATGTCATAAAGAGTCGTGAGAGTGCAAATTTCAGGAGCCGGCAGACCAGTGCGAGAACCTGAGCCTGAAGCTTAGCCTGAAGCTAAGCTACCATTTAGATATATAACGACGGGTTCAATTTATTGAAAATTCATGTAAAATAATTTGGTTTATAAAATAAACTTGTTTATATTTGCGGTGAGCTTGCAAGCGTAAATTACATTAACATTAAAAATCAAAAATTATGAAAAAGGCAATAGCAACTATTGTAAAAGTATTAATAATAAGTGTTTTGATACTGACGAGCATTAACTCTTATGCCCAGGAGAATTCCCTGAAACTCAAAGTGAGCGATATAAAAAAGGAGGGTGGTACGATTCTAATAGCCATAGGCGATTATACCAATCCGCTGTCGATGGTGAGTAAAATGATAAAGGCCGATGGTAAAAACGTCGAGGTTACGCTCTACGATATTCCCGAAGGAAAAAACAACCTGTATGTATTCCACGATGCGAACGGAAACTTTACCCTCGACATGGACGAAAACGGTACGCCCCTCGAAGGATGCTACTCAGGCGAGCTGGAGATCGGAAAAGGTAAAAA
>CAKUKW010000322.1 GCA_934663885.1 uncultured Tidjanibacter sp. | reverse complement strand
GTCGAAGCATTCTACGCCTCGGTGAAACACGCTTCCCCGCTGGCCGTCGGTTTCAACTGTTCATTCGGCGCGAAGCAGTTGATGCCATATCTGAAAAGGCTATCCGACATATCGGGTTTCGCAGTTTCTGTTTATCCGAACGCCGGCCTGCCGAACCTCTCGGGAGGATACGACGAAACGCCCCGGATGATGGCCGCCGACGTGGAGGAATACATGCGGCAGAGCCTGGTAAATATAATCGGGGGATGCTGTGGCACCACACCGGAACATATTGCCGAAATTGCCGCCATTGCACAAAAATACGGGCCCCGGAAAATACCCCACCACGAACATAAAACCGTTTTGAGCGGCCTCGAACCACTTACAATAGACGGCAATTTGAATTTCATAAACGTCGGTGAACGCACCAACGTCGCCGGATCGGCAAAGTTCGCCCGCCTTATACGCGAGGGAAACTACGAGGAGGCTCTTTCGATAGCCCGCCAGCAGATAGAGGGTGGCGCTACGATCATAGACATCTGTTTCGACGACGGGATGATAGACGGCCCGGCGGCCATGACAAAGTTCCTGAATATGGCTGCTGCCGAGCCTGAAATATCCCGCGTGCCTTTCATGCTCGACTCCTCTTCGTGGGATACTCTCGAGGCGGGGTTGCGGTGTGTACAGGGCAAATCCATAGTAAATTCCGTATCTCTCAAGGAAGGCGGGGGAGAATTCCTTCGCCGGGCAAGGCTAATCCGTCTCTACGGAGCGGCTGCGGTCGTTATGCTATTCGACGAAAAAGGTCAGGCCGACACTTATGAACGAAAGATAGCCGTGGCCGGAAGGGCCTACAGGCTGCTCACGGAAAACGGCTTTCCTCCGGAAGATATAATTTTCGATCCCAACGTACTGGCTGTTGCCACTGGTATGCCCGAGCACGACGCTTATGCGCTGGACTTCATCAGGGCTGTGGGATGGATAAAGGAAAACCTTCCCCATGCCAACATCAGCGGCGGGATCAGCAACCTTTCGTTCTCGCTGCGGGGGATCGACAAGGTGCGCAGGGCTATGCACTCCGTATTTCTTTTCCATGCCGTAAAGGCCGGAATGAATATGGGCATCATGAACCCCGCGATGACGGTCGTTTATGACGATATTGAACCGGAGCTGCTCGAATTGGTAACGGATGTGGTTCTTAACCGCCGACCCGACTCGGGAGAACGACTTGCTGCATACGCCGAACTGGGAAAACCGGAGCAGGGCCAAGAAAAAAAGGATAACGCCGCCGCCAATGAGTGGCGCTCGCTGCCTGTTGCGGAACGGATTAACCACGCAATGCTCAAAGGCATATCGGATTATATAGAGCAGGATTCAGTTGAAGCTTTCAAAGAGACGAAAGACCCGCTGACGGTTATAGACGGGATGTTCATGCCCCCTATGGAGAAAGTAGGTGAAATGTTCGGCGCCGGGATGATGTTCCTGCCCCAGGTGGTAAAGACAGCCCGCGTAATGAAAAAGGGTGTGAACGCCCTTACCCCGTTTATAGAAGCAGGGCGGCAAACCGGAAATACGAAAAAAGAAAAAATAGTCATCGCCACCGTCAAGGGCGATGTCCACGACATAGGCAAGAATATCGTATCGGTAGTCATGTCATGCAATGGATACCGCATAACCGACCTCGGTGTAATGGTCGAGGGCGATACGATAGTCGCTACGGCCATAGAAGAAAACGCCGGCGCAATAGCACTCAGCGGCCTTATCACC
>CAKUKW010000321.1 GCA_934663885.1 uncultured Tidjanibacter sp. | reverse complement strand
ATAAAGGAGACGGTAATAAATCTCCCCGTTTGGATCGAGTCCGCAGATAAGGCGGCCCACGGCATTTTCCGGCGGCGTTTCGTCCCCCCAACCCTCAATTCCGGGGTCGTCGGGATGATAAACCGCAATCCTGAAACCCATCATAGGCGCTTCTATGACTTCGTGTCCCAGGAATTCGGAATAGACGGCTTCGGCCCATAGCACGATAGGGGGAGGAATATCTTCTTCGGCGTTACGAGTGTCATAACGGGGAAAGGGATTAAGCGATTTTGCATACTCAGCGAAAAACACGCGGGCATCGTCGATGGCCAGCCGTTCGCTCAGTGGAAGGTCGGGAGTATAGGAAATGGATTCTTCAGCCTTAGGCGCGTCGAATACGCAAGAGAGCGCCGTAAAAATCACTGCGGCAACAAAAATCAATGTCCGTGATAAGTAAGGCAGAGGATTTTTCATAAGTAGCAGCTTAAGATGGGTTTACGAAAATATGGATAATTTTTAAATTACCAAAAAACATCCGCGATTTGTGAATGGAAGAAAGAATAATTTGGTTCGCTCCGTAATTCACGGGGCTGTTTGCGGTGAAAGGTTTACAATCGGGCGCTCTCAAGACCCCGCACTGTTTTTTGCAGGTGAAATTTTGACAGACTCTAAGCCATTTTTATTATCTTTCGGGATGCTAATTATTATGGTTTTGGAATGAGAGACAAAAGCGTAAGGAAAATAGTGATAGTCGGGGCGACCTCCGGCATAGGCCGTTCGCTTGCGCTCGGCTACCTTTCGCGCGGAGAAATAGTCGGGGTTACGGGCCGGCGCACCGAAGCGCTGGAAGAGATAAAGGCACAGTATCCGGATACCGCTTTTTGCCGCACGATGGACGTGCAGGACGAAAAGAATTGTACTGCCGCGCTAGGGGAGCTTATCTCCGCGATGGGCGGGATGGATGTAATGGTTTACTGCGCGGGCGCCGGGACACAGAACCCCGCGCTCGACGAGGAGGTGGAGATGAATTCGGTCAGGACCAACGTCGACGGCTTCATGCGGGCAGTGATTTATTCTTTCAATTACTTCAAGGGAAAGGGATCGGGCCATATCGTAGATATAAGTTCACTGTCGGCGCTCCGGCCGTTGCGGCACTCCCCCGCTTACAGCTCCACGAAACGCTACCAGGCCCATTACATATCGTGCCTTGCATGGAAATCGAACCACGACAGGCTGGGGATAAAAATGACCACGCTTTATCCGAGCTGGATAAAGACCGATATGCTGAAGTACGATTACCCGATGGTAACGAGCCTTGAAAGGGGTACCCGCATAATAATGAGGGCGATAGACAGGAAAAAGCGAAGGGCTATAGTGCCATGGTGGTGGTCTGTAGTGGCGGTGCTGTGGAAACTTATTCCCAATTTTATTTACGAGAGGCTATGACGATCTGGACAGTGGGCCATTCGACGCGTACTCAGGAGGAATTTACGGCTTTACTGCTATCTGCCGGTATAGAGTATGTGGCCGATGTTCGCTCTTTCCCCGGCTCGAGGCGCTATCCCCAATTCAATAAGGAAAATATCGAAGTCTGGCTGCCGGAGGCGGGGATACTATATATGCAGATACCGCAGCTTGGCGGAAGGAGAAAGCCGCAGCCCGACTCGTTGAATACTATGTGGCGGCATCCGGCATTCCGCGCCTATGCCGATTATATGGAAACCACGGATTTTGCAAAAGGAATTGATATACTTACAGGCATTGCGGAAAAGTACCGTACAGCGATAATG
>CAKUKW010000320.1 GCA_934663885.1 uncultured Tidjanibacter sp. | reverse complement strand
CAATGCCAGCAGGCGGGAGCGAGAAGTTGAGGCGCTCGTAAAGCAGGCGTTCGCCGTAGGCTTTCGATACGTTCTTGGCTTCAATGACCACGTTGCCGAGGCGCGGGCCGTTCGGGATATATATTTCCAGTTTTTCTTCTTTCTGTTTACTGTCCTCGTTGAGCATCTTGTCGTACTGCGAGAGGCGGGCCTTGCTCTTCGCGTGGCGCGCTTTCGGGGCCATCCGAACCCACTCAAGCTCGCGCTCGAGGGTTTTGCGGCGCTTGCTCTCCTGTTTCTCCTCCATGGCCATACGGCGCGTCTTCTGGTCGAGCCAGCTCGAATAGTTGCCTTTCCATGGGATTCCCTCGCCGCGGTCGAGTTCGAGTATCCAGCCCGCCACATTGTCGAGGAAATAGCGGTCGTGTGTGACGGCGATAACCGTACCCTTGTATTGTTGGAGGTGCTGCTCCAGCCAGTCGATGCTCTCAGCGTCGAGGTGGTTGGTCGGCTCGTCGAGAAGAAGTACGTCGGGCTGCTGCAAGAGCAGGCGGCAAAGGGCCACCCGGCGGCGCTCGCCTCCCGAAAGGTGTTTCACCGGTTCGTCAGGCTCGGGGCAGCGCAGGGCGTCCATAGCGCGCTCCAGAACGCTGTCGAGCTCCCAGCCGTTCACCTGGTCGATCGCCTCGGTCAACTCACCCTGCCGTTCAATCAACTTTGCCATCTGGTCGTCGGTCATCTCCTCCATGAATTTGGCATTAACCTCTTCGTACTCTTTGAGCAGTGCGACCGTTCCGGCGACTCCTTCTTGGACCACCTCCCTTACGGTTTTAGAGTCGTCGAGCTTAGGGTCCTGCTCGAGGTAGCCTACTGAATAGCCCGGCGAGAATACCACTTCCCCCTGGAAGTTCTTCTCTATACCGGCGATTATCTTCATCAGGGTCGATTTACCCGAGCCGTTGAGGCCGATGATTCCTATTTTAGCGCCGTAGAAGAACGACAGGTATATATCGCTTAGCACTTTTTTCTGGTTGTTGAAGGTCTTGCTCACGCCGACCATCGAAAAAATGATCTTTTCGTCTGGCATTTCGTTATAAGATATTTATTGTTTTTTATTCCTTTTATTCATCCCTGCTGCCGGGAGGCTGAGCGCCACGGCTATTGCGCACAGAAAAAATACTATCCAAAGGGTTCTCGGCATATCTTACAAAGATAACGCAAACGGCGTAATTTCCAGCATAGTTTTTGTGAATGGCGTCATAAAAAGATATTATAGAAGTAATTCGAAGATTATTGGGACGGCTCCAGATTAATCGGTAACTTAGCGGTTGGAAACTACAAGATAATACATACGTACTTACAAAACAAAAGGTAATGAAATCACTTAAAGGAACAAAAACGGAACAGAACCTGCTGAAGGCTTTCGCAGGCGAATCACAGGCCCGCACACGCTATACGTTTTTTGCGAGCCAGGCAAAGAAAGAGGGTTATGAACAGATAGCAGCCATTTTTATGGAAACTGCCGAGCAGGAAAAAGAGCATGCGAAGAGGTTCTTCAAATTCCTCGAGGGCGGAATGGTAGAGATCACGGCGTCGTATCCGGCCGGGGTAATTGGGAATACGGCCGATAATCTTCTTGCGGCTGCCGAAGGGGAGCTGGAAGAGTGGGATGTACTCTATTCCGATTTCGCTGCTGTCGCCAAGGAAGAGGGGTTTCCGGAAGTGGCGGTCGCTTTCAACAATATCGCTAAGGTGGAGAGGGAGCATGAAATGCGTTACCGCGCCCTGCTCGCC
>CAKUKW010000319.1 GCA_934663885.1 uncultured Tidjanibacter sp. | reverse complement strand
TATCTATATACAGCAAACCCGTCTCGGAGATAAAAAATTCGACAAATTCAGGATATCGCATAAAGAGCTCACCGAAGCGGGACACTTGATGATCGAACTGGGGCCTAATAAGAGATAAATATAAAAGCAGCTAATAATATGAAGAATCTCTTTACAACTATTTCAGCCATATTTTTACTCTCCTTGCTGGCCGTTTCGTGCGGAGGGGGAAGAAGGATAAAAGATTATGCCCGGTACGTCGATCAGTATATCGGCACCGGAGGCCACGGGCACGTTTTCATGGGTGCTAACGTTCCTTTCGGACTTGTCCAGCTGGGCCCGACCAGCATTCCTCAGTCCTGGGACTGGACGTCGGGGTATCATATTTCCGACACTACCGTCATAGGATTCAGCCACCTGCACCTTAGCGGAACGGGAATAGGCGATCTCAGCGATATAGTATTGATGCCGGTAACCGGAGAAGTGAAACATGCCAGGGGAAACCACGCCGATCCCGGCTCAGGAATGTGGTCGTTGTTCAGCCGTGCGAATGAAAAAGCCGCTCCCGGGTATTATGCAACACGGCTCGACCGTTACGGCGTTGACGTGGAGCTTACCGCGACCGAACGGGTCGGGCTGCATAAATATACTTTTCCGTCAGGATCGGATGCGCGCGTTGTATTCGACCTTGAAAACGGACAGGGATGGGACTCTCCCGTAGAAGGTTACTTAGTTAAGATAGATGATAAGACGATAGCCGGCTACCGTTTTTCGCGCGGATGGGCGAACGACCAGCAGATTTATTTCGTAGCCGAATTTTCGAAACCGTTCCGCGATTTCCGTGTTTTCGAACAGGACGAACAAAGTGAAGGTAAGGAACTTAAAGCACGGCGCGTCTACGGTGAAGCCTATTTCGATGTAAAGGGAGATGAACCCGTATATGTAAAAGTCGCTCTCTCCCCTACTTCCGTTGAGGGAGCCAAAACCAATATGGCAGCAGAACTTCCCGGATGGGATTTCAAAGGCACGGTAAAAAAGGCACGCAAAGCATGGAACAGGGAGCTCGGCAAAATCGATATCGGCACGACGGACGAAAGCATCAAGAGAATTTTTTATACAGGACTTTATCATACCATGATAGCCCCCTCGGTGTTCTGCGATGTTAACGGGGATTACCGCGGCGCCGATAAGCAAGTACACACCGATGCGGGATTCGTCAATTTCACGACGTTCTCGTTGTGGGATACTTACCGCGCGGCCCATCCCCTTATGACCATCATCCACCCTGAAAAAATGTCCGACATTATCAACACCATGTTGTATATTTATAAGGAGCAGGGTAAACTGCCCGTGTGGCACCTGATGGCCTGCGAGACGGACTGCATGGTCGGTAATCCGGGGATTCCGGTTGTTGCCGATGCCATGCTGAAACTATACGGGGGGTTCAATTACGAACTCGCCTACGAAGCTATGAAAGCATCAGCCATGCTGAACGAGAGGGGGCTGGGACTGTTGAAAGAGTATGGATACATCCCCTGCGACAAATATAACGAGTCGGTAGCGACCAGCCTCGAATACGCCCTTGCGGACTGGT
The DNA here is from genome assembly GCA_934663885.1 of uncultured Tidjanibacter sp. Lineage (GTDB taxonomy): Bacteria > Bacteroidota > Bacteroidia > Bacteroidales > Rikenellaceae > Tidjanibacter. Next base: position 213 of record CAKUKW010000319.1, on the reverse strand, counting down.
CCCTGGCACAGGTTGCCAAACTGTTCGGGCACACGGAAGACTACGAATATTTCACCGGGAGAAGCAAGGTTTACAGGTACTATTTCGATCCTGAAACAGGCTTTATGAGGGGGGTAACCTCCGACGGCAGGTTCAGGGAGCCACTCAATCCTTTCTATTCCAACCACCGTGAAGACGATTATACGGAGGGCAATGCATGGCAGTATACATGGC
>CAKUKW010000318.1 GCA_934663885.1 uncultured Tidjanibacter sp. | reverse complement strand
ATGTATACGTTTATCTTATGCATACAATACATTCAGTCACCACGCTGCGGCCCGAGTACACATGGATGCTTTACGACGGGTACGTCCAGGAAACGGGGAAAACGGAAGTGAGCGCCATAGTTTCCTCGGTTTCACAAACCTTTTCCCCGGGATCGCCTAAATATTTTGACAGCATATTTTTCAGCGGCGCCGCGGAAGGAATGGAACTTACCGTAAAGGAGGCTTTTATAACGCCTGTGTTTGAAGCGGCCGTCGAATCGGCAGATCTCGATTTTCCATCCATTGTACGGCCGGAGGTGGGCCGTATGGATCTGCTGAGTGGCCTCAGGCACATGTTCAACCTCTGTTTTTATACCGATAATGTGGAGAAAAAGGTATATATAGAGCCAAGAAAAGATTTTTTCGACGGGCCTATGGTGCAATGGGGCGACAGGGTGGATTATTCGAGGCCCCTTATGCTGCAGGAACTCGGCGACGATGTGGGCAGGACGATAACCTTCCTCTATAGGGCGGGGGATGGTGCGGTTTCGAGGATGGAAGAATCAGGCAAAGGTACGTTCGGCTCATGGAGTGCCACATTAGGTAATCTGTACGCGTCTGAAAAAGCGGCCTTTATACGGAATCCGATATTTTCACCTTCGGTAAATACTACCGGAAACCTGGCGGGATGCCTTTCAGCCAGCCTGCTGAATGCCGGCGACAGGGATAATGCGGCAGATAAGAACGGCGCTCTGGATTTTCCATTGAAGATAGTTCGTTACGCCGGAATGAAAGTTTTGCCGCAGGGACAGTCCTGGGCATGGCCTTCCGGCGGCGGCTCTTATCCTCTTGCCGCATTCCATTATCCGGAGGGTGAAGGCGGCTTTACGTTGTGCTTCGAAGACAGGGACGGCATAACGGGCCTGCATAAATACTGGGATGCGAATATCGGGTCCTATAATACGGGCCGGCGATTGACGATATGGCTCAGGCTTGGGGCCGACGATATAGAAGCCATCATCCAACCCAATTCGATGAAGCGTGATTTCAGGGCCCGTTTCCAGTTCAGGATAGACGGGGAGGATTCTTTATGGTACCTGGAGGAAGTGTGCGGATATAATCCTTCGGACCCGTCGACAAAATGTGTGTTTGTAAAAGTTTAACGGGGTGTAACCCCATAAAATTCCCAACCTGAAATATTCATTATATGAGCAAAAATGAAATGCCGGCCGGCGGCGGGGTCGATACGGTGCGCGTTGCCGTTCCCGGACGGAAGATATCGCTGGAAATTACTGCAGACGAGCTTTCTGAAATTATTGCCGCGGCTATAGCGAAAGCCATACCTTCAATAAAGGTATATGTGCTTGAATCCGACATAACTTCCGCACAGGATGCCGTGAGGACTGTAGTCGAACAATCAAGATTCTGAGGTTATGAGGCTGAATATTTACGATAAACAGCTCATAAGCTCTGTAGAGAGCCTGTGGCCGGATATGGATACGGCGGAGCTCGTGGAAAAGCTTATAAATATTGGAGTAGTCGATACGGTAAGGTGCAAGATACTAGTAGTCCGGGAATATGTCGAAAAAACGGTCTCGGGCGGATGCGGTAAAGTGGACGCTATGTATATGGCCGCCGAAAAATTCTGCTGCTCGTATGAATACGTGCGCAAATGCATGTATTATTATAAGGATATAAATCTCCGTTAACCGGAAGCCGATAGATCCGAACAACTTATCAATCAATTTAAATAATAAAAATTATGTATTCCGAAATTAAAATCTCGGACAGGGCGGGTGCGGCCGTGGTCGATATAGAAGGGGTGATTGGCGTGCC
>CAKUKW010000317.1 GCA_934663885.1 uncultured Tidjanibacter sp. | reverse complement strand
CTGCACTGCGTTTGCCAGCGGCGAATTTCACGAAAGGTTCCTGAAAGGTAAGGCTCTTACAATAGCATGTCCAAAGCTGGACAGCAACACCGAAGTGTATACAGGTAAGCTTGTGCAGATGATAGACGTCGCAAGGATCGATACGCTGACGGTGCTGGTGATGGAAGTCCCGTGCTGCACAGGACTTGTGAGAATCGTACAACAGGCGAGGGAGCGAGCCGCCAGGAATATCCCTGTAAAAGTAATTGTATTTTCCCTAAACGGAGAGGTGGAAAGCGAGGAGTGGATATAAGCGGATTCGTAGAATAAATAGATAAACAAAAATGAAAAAATTATGGAAGGAATATTCGTAAAATCAAGCGCTTTTAGTTTCGAAGATATGATCGGATACTCGGAGGGCGGCGTAATAAGTAAGCAGGTGTTGAAAAACGATGCGGGCAACGTCACGCTTTTTTCGTTTGACAGGGAACAGGGCCTGAGCGAGCATGCGGCTCCGTTCGACGCACTGGTTCAGATATTGGACGGAAAGGCGGAGATCCGGCTCGACGGAGAACTTTTTACTCTGGGTAAGGGAGAATCAATCATAATGCCTGCCGGCGTAAGGCATTCCCTTCATGCGGCTGAACGTTTCAAGATGTTATTGACCATGATAAGAGGGTAGAGGGATGAAATCGGTCAAAACGGAGGGCGGGTTGTATGGCCTGCCGTTTCCAGTATGGTATTGTTGTATGCTAATACAAAAGGAGGTTCATCGCCCTCCTTTATGTTAATTATATTTCTCGGTAAGCAGGTAATTATTACATTACTGGAGACGGTTTACTTTTACCGGCTTTCCATATCCTGTAATGTATATCGAATCCCTCGGGCGCGTAGATCACTACGGGCATCTTGCTGTTATACCTTACCATCAACGGTTGCGCAGAAATAAACTTATCCGTTTTCGGCCCTGTGGTTGCCATTAGTGTGGATGCCGTTTGTCCATTGCTGGTGAACACATAATAGTTATATCCCCATCCTTCCACGGTTTTTTCCTCGATCTCTCCCATAAGGCGGTGAAGGTTGTTGTCTACGTTCATTACCCGGCCGGGTATTATCTCGATCTGGAAAAGGCTTTCATCCGACTTTTTGTCGACATAGATTACATGTCTTACCATGCCCCTGGAAGCTGCGGGGAACGGCGCCAGAATAGTTTCACGCTCCTGCTTTACTTTCGAGCTCTGGGCATTTGCAGAAATCGCCGGAATAATCAGGGCGGCTGCCAACATAATTTTTACGATCTTTTTCATAATAATGATTATTTGTTCAATATGATTCTATTTATAATGACGGTAAATGCAATTCTTGTGCCTGTCTTAATTGCAGCAGCAAACGAATTTCCTTGTTACGAAGTTTTATCGGTTCCTTTATTTTTTCCAACCTGTGGTTAGATATGAGGCACCGGCGTTTTTAATATTCCGGTGGCTTTCATTATCTTTGGGAGATCCATTAAAATTGTCCGAATATGATAGAGACTTTACGCACATACGGCCATCAGTTGGCCGGGCCTGTTTTTGATGAGCCTCAACAGTTGGTTTCCTATATGGGAGCAGTTCAGGGCCAGGATTTGGAGATGTGTAAGTGGGCTGTCGGGATGCGACTGAAACAATCTTCGGTAAACAGTGTCAGGGAGGCGATAGATTCGGGACGGATTATCCGTACACATATTTTACGTCCGACATGGCACCTCGTGTCCGCCGAAGATATCCGCTGGATACTAAATACGTGCGGAAACAGGCTTCGGACGGCTTATATGACAAGCTGGGGAAAGCACTGGGGTGTAGA
>CAKUKW010000316.1 GCA_934663885.1 uncultured Tidjanibacter sp. | reverse complement strand
CAGTACTATAAATGTAAATGTAAACTTTAACGAAAACGAAGACCTTGAAAACGTACTTGTCGTACTTCAGACGATAGCTCCGGTGTTCGAATGCGAACATAGGAATGATTCGTTATTTATTACGGCGGTAAATAATAGACATTAAATGACGAAAATAGGATTTTACACAAAGGCGGCAATTATAATGGTTGTTGCCCTGTTAGCCATGAATACCGCCGGTGCGCAGGATAAAGAGAAACGTGTGGCTTTCGAGTCTGCGACGATGTTAATATCGGATATGATGTCCGACATGGAAAGACAGACCTCCTTCAGGTTTGCTTTCGATAAGAATGTCTTCGATACTTCGCGCAGTATCACGCTCCCAAAACTGGAAATGTCGCTTGATGAAGCCCTCCGTTATATGGTGGCGGGGCAGAAGGTTGACTATACTATACATAATCAATATGTAGCGATCTTCTTTAAAGAGGAGAAGAAACCCGAACAGGCACCGAAAAAGACAGAGTTGCCCCCTGCGCGTGTCATTCCGAATTATACTTCATACAGTATAGCGGCCCCGGAATCATACTTTAAAACAGGATTACCTGCGTTTAATGTAAAAACCGACTTGCTTTATGCCGCAGCGTCGCAGACAATCAATGCGAGCGCAGAAATAGCCCTCGGGCGCAGGACATCACTCGAGTTAAGTTTGGGAGGGAATTTCTGGAATAAATCAGGCGATAAGAATGATAACAAGAAATTCTGGCATGTTATGCTACGTCCCGAGTTTCGATACTGGTTATGCGAACGTTTCAACGGCCATTTTTTTGGAGTGAACGCTACGTACGGAAGTTACGATATCAGCAGGCATAACATACTGTGGCTATTCGATAAGGAGTTCCGTTATGACGGAAATGCATGGGGTATGGGACTCACATACGGTTACCACTATATGTTGAATAAACACTGGGGCCTGGAACTTACCGTAGGAGTAGGGTTTGCCGCTATGAGCTATGACAAATATGAGAATAAGCAGGACGGCGCCCTTGTCGGCCATGAAAATGACTTTTATTTCGGGCCCACCCGCGCCGGTATATCTATAGTATACGTTTTTAAGTAGTATTTAATAAAGCTGAATCCAGATGAAAAAGATATTTTTCCTGACCTTATTGTTGCCACTCTGCGCTGTTTTAACGGCATACGCTTCTTCTCCTGCACCTGATAATATAAGGGTAACTTCCATTGAAACAGTTCGGGAGGGCGAGAATATTACGGTTTCTTTTGAACTCGAGGTAAGTAAAAAAGCTGTACCATGCGGACATTCGGCTTTGTTGATGCCTGTCATTACAAACAGTGAATATGAGTGGGCGCTGCAACCGGTAATCGCCCAGTCAAGGCTGGCCCGTATTGCCGAGGAGCGCCATGTCATGGTTTCCGGTCCCGTGGAAACGGACGATCCGGCTGTTTATACGACGACGGGCAAAGCAATGCATTACAGTGTTTCTATTCCATATCAGCAATGGATGGACGGGGCGTCTCTGGAGATAACCGGTTACCGTGCGGGATGCGGAACATTCGGCGAAATTGATAAAATAGTGATTCCGGAGGCTGTTAAACAGATCTCGCGTTAACTGCTGCAAAAGCTATTAATATAAAACCCTGCAACCATAGAAGTTAGCAGGGTTTTTATTCTCACCTTAAGTCCCGGGAGATTTGAGGCAACGAATAAGTCGCCGCAATCACTCGAATTACAGCGACTTATACATAAAGTGGAGCTGGAGGGAGTCGAACCCTCGTCCAAACAAGGAACCCGAAGGCTTTCTACATGCTTATCCGGTGTTTAATCC
>CAKUKW010000315.1 GCA_934663885.1 uncultured Tidjanibacter sp. | reverse complement strand
CCTTGAGCGTTAGGGCCGCCTGCATTCCGGCGATACCGCCGCCCACGACTATTACCCTGTTTTTTTTCATATTTTTACATGAGTTCGGGATAAAACCCCCGTGTCATATTTATTTTAATTGCGTGTATTAGTCTTTTCTACCTGAATCGGGATTACTCAATATCTGATCAGTTCGCCGGCATTGATTATGGCATTTTCAGGACGGCCGATATACCTGCCTCCCTTAACGAGGTATTTGGCGTTGCGGTCGTACTCGATGCCGATTTTGTCGAGCAGAGGTTCGACGTCGACCTGGTGCATCTGTAGTCCGAGTTCCCAGGGATCGTAGCCCAGGACAAGGCCGGCAAGCTCTTCGTAAGTCAGCACCGGGATACCTCTGCCGTCCTCGCCGTACGTTACCCCCTCTATTTCGGCAATGGTATACTGCCAGCGGTCGAGGAACATGGGGCATCCGGGGCAGTTGGTGACGATGAAGTCGGGCCTGAACGGTGCCATCGACTCGAATTTCTTCTGTGAATTGGCTATGGAGAATCCCCTGTTTGCCTGCACCAGGTAATTCCTGAACCCGAAGCCGCAGCAATGCCTTCGCTCGGGATAATCGATCACTTTGCCACCCCACTGCTCTATCATTCCCGCGAGTACATAAGGGAATTCAACACCTCCGATACCCTCTTTCGGGAAAATCTTGGCATAATGGCAGCCGATATGCTCGACCCCGCGCAGTGGTTCGCCGGTCACCTTGTTCACGAGCCGGTATTTGGTTTTTTCGCCTATGGCCCCGCGGTGGTGGAAGATTATGTCGGAGGCATGTGCTATATTTTTAGGGGGAGTGAATTCCCTTTTCGTAGCCTTATAGAGGTTTTCCCGTACTTTTTCCAGTACCTCGGGAAATTCGTGCCATGTTTCAATCGTCTCAGTATAAACGCCGAAGGAGGTTATGCACGATACGGCGAGGTTTTCGTAGCCCGCCTCGTTCATCAGCGCGAACTGGCGTGCAACGACAGTCATTATTGTTTCGTGAGGCACTATGTCGGAATGGTATCCTATACCTGTGCAGGAAGTGTGAGCGGGATCATCGTATATATCGCGACCCAGTTCCTCACGCAGGATTTTCAGGAACGCCTTTTCCGAGCCCGGGAAAAAATTCTGCCTGATGCAGCTTCGAAGGTAATAGTACCTGTCGTCGGCTACGTCTTTCTGGTATTCATACCACGTATTTCTTTTCATATTTTAAACAGACTCTTAATGGTGGTTGCCGCTGTTAAGCGTATAAGTATCCATCATATATTTGTCGTCGGCCCCGTCGTAACCCATTTTCCGGGCGGCGGCGTCCGAGTGTCGCTCTATGTCGTTGAAGAATTCCGTACCGCCGGTCACATCGAATATCCTCCGGATCTCTTCCAGCGAATCTTCGGATATGCGGCGCATGGCTCCCGGTCCTTCCTGGGCGTAAGTGGGATTGTACCGTTCGTATACCTCGGTGTCGTGGGCATGGATCCATTTCCATACCGGGCCCTGCTCCTGGTGAAGATCGGGAGCAACCAGTTTAGGTGTTATGCAATATCCGGTATTGAGAATATGATGGCCTATGAGGCGCTTGAGGGCGAGTTGCTGGCGGCCTTTTTCAGATTCGGTGAAGAACCCCAGTTTTTGTGAAAGGGTGCGCAGGGCCTGGATGACATAGCCGGGAGTATTGTCGCGCGGGCAGCGCGGACGGCAGGACATGCATTCTCCGCAGTACCATATAGTTTCGCTGCGGAGGAGCTTTTCAATGGTGTCCTCGTCCTGCATCTGCACGGCGTTGACTATCTGCCGCGGATCGTAATTGTAGA
>CAKUKW010000314.1 GCA_934663885.1 uncultured Tidjanibacter sp. | reverse complement strand
GAGTAAAAGGCTCGCCTCACATAAAAATGTGAGGCGAGCCTTTATTTGTTTTCCCATTACATCACTGCCTTTCCCTGATCTCTCCCGGATAATATTCCTCTTCCTCAAAATCAGGTTCCGAGAACTTTTTTTGCCCGTCCAACCTGAAACGCAGATAAGTTATGGCCCGGCCTTCCCCCAGGAAACGGCTTTCGTAGGCGGTCTTTACGGAAAGTACCTCGTCAGCAGTTCCGTCGCCGTATATGTCGACGCTGAATATTTCCATTGTGAGCCCGTTATGGTTCACCACGGCTTTGGTATAGTCGTGCATAAGAACCGAGTCGGTCTTCAGGTGGACTTTGGCTTCGGGTTTAAGCATTTTCGCGTAAGATTCGAGGAACACAGGCGACGTAAGCCGCTTTTTCACTCTTTGCTTTTTCGGTTGCGGATCTGGAAATGTTATCCAGATCTCGTCAACCTCATCCGGCCCGAAGAAGGATTCGATGAACTCTATCCGGGTGCGTAGAAAGGCCGCATTTTTCATTCCCGCTTCTGTGGCGCTCTTGGCTCCGCGCCACATCCGCGCTCCCTTGATGTCTATTCCTACAAAATTCTTTTCGGGGTGCATCGCGGCCAATGCCACGGTATATTCCCCGCGCCCGCATCCCAGCTCGAGCACTAAGGGGTTTTCGTTCCGGAAAAGATCTTTCCGCCAGTTACCTTTTATAGGGTGCTCCGTGCGGAATGCCTCCTCGAAGGCGGGTTGAATCATATTCTCGAATGTCAGGTTTTCCTGAAACCTGTTCCATTTATTTTTACCCATCAGTAAGAAAAATTTACTTTTACGGAAGATCACTTGAATATTATATTCACAGGTGTACTTCAATATATTTTAAATATAATAATCCCGAGGATCTGAACCAGCATTAAGGCGGTGCAAAAATAGAATAAAATTTCTATCGGCGCTAAATTTCTACGATCCGCTGCCTGTCGAATTTTTTGCATAAAGTTCTAATAAATGGTTTGAGGATTATGTAACGGCAAGCACATAAAATCAACATTTAAGTTGTGTCTGGTTTTAATTTTCACAAATCAAATAAATATTAATCAGGCGTTTTACACATTAGGAAAATAATTCGTCACGAAATTTTGTCTGATAAATATTAAAACTATATTTGCATCATCGGGCAGTGGGTTTTGCATAAAAAAACATTGCTCTGAGATGAGGAAAACAGAGATTGAATTGCCCGACCTGAGTACGGTGACTAATTAAACGTTCCTTTATTTGGACACGTATCACCAAAATTTAACCCTGAAGCATTATAATTTCACTGAACCCGATGATGCGTTTTTCATAATAAAAATATGGTGACCAATTAATCCACGTTATATAAACCCTAAATCCCAAAATTTAATCAACATGAAAAAATTAACCTATTTAAGCATTGCATTATTTGCTATTGCATCCTTATTTGCCTCGTGCAAAGACGGGAAAACTATTTATGACGCGGACGATACCCAGTCCGCAAAAGTGGAGATCGCTACTGTAGGCGATATTCAGGAAGAAAGCGCGACGGTAAGCTTTACCCCGTCGAGCAATACTATCAAATACGAATTTGCTATCGGACAGGAAGCCGACAGGGAAGCCTTCAACAAGGGTACGCTGGCGCGTCAAACACAAGCCGGCAAGGATGCTGTGGAGTATACTTTCCCCTCCCTCGAGAAAAACAACTCTTACATGGTGTTCGCAAGGGCTTATTCGACGGAAGACGTACCGGGTCCCACCTCATCTCTTATAGTGCATACTTTTGAGAACGATATAATCGTCGACGAGAATTTCACGGGTTATGAATCTTTCTCGGTAGGCATTTCAGC
>CAKUKW010000313.1 GCA_934663885.1 uncultured Tidjanibacter sp. | reverse complement strand
GGATGGTACTTCTGTAAGATACCCTAACGACAACGTGACGGGTTATATTTCCGCTGTGCTGGTGTCGGTGTTGAGGAATATGTATGGCATAAACGGTGTTAAACAAACCCTGAAGAACAACAAGCCATCGGGATTAACAGACGTGCGATGTGTTTTTTACTTTTACTCCGGAATGTACGATGAGGCGGTGCCGATAGGGGAGGCGGAAGAATAGAGGGCCGAAAGATTGCTACCAAGTAAGTCGGCGAGGGCAAAAAGAAACTTTACGGGTTTCTTGTTGCCCTCGCCGACTTACTTTTGCAGTTCAGGACAAGTTTGCCGGTTACGCTTTACCTGCGCTGCCCAGTACCTTTTCGCATTTGTGTTTGTAGAGCTCCTTGAGCCATTCGCGGGCCGGGCCGAGATACTTGCGAGGGTCGAACTCAGCCGGTTTGGTGGCCAGTACTTCGCGTATGGCGGCAGTCATAGCCAGGCGGCCGTCGCTGTCTATGTTTATCTTGCAAACAGAGCTGGTGGCGGCTTTGCGCAACTGGTCTTCGGGAATTCCGATGGCATCTTTAAGAGCGCCCCCGTATTTGTTGATTATCTCTACATATTTCTGAGGTACTGAAGACGAGCCGTGCAAAACTATCGGGAAGCCTGGGATCTGCACCTCTATCTCCTCGAGTATGTCGAAACGGAGAGGCGGGGGAACCAGTACCCCGTTGGCGTCGCGGGTACACTGCTCGGGTTTGAACTTGTTGGCCCCGTGAGAAGTTCCTATCGATATTGCCAGCGAATCCACACCTGTTTTGGTTACGAAATCGACAACTTCGTCGGGCCTCGTGTAAGTATGGTGTTCGGCCGACACATCGTCTTCAACACCAGCCAGAACCCCCAGTTCGCCTTCGACCGTCACGTCGAACTTATGTGCATATTCAACTACCTTTCGGGTGAGCGCCACGTTCTCGTCGTATGGCAGGTGGCTACCGTCTATCATCACGGACGAAAAGCCCATGTCGATGCACGATTTACAGAGCTCGAAAGTGTCTCCGTGGTCAAGGTGGAGCGCTATGGGGATATTCTTTCCCAGCTCCTTTGCGTACTCAACCGCCCCCTGGGCCATGTAACGCAGAATGGTCTGGTTGGCGTACTTGCGGGCGCCGCTCGAAACCTGCAGAATGACAGGCGAAGAAGTTTCCACGCAAGCCTGAACGATGGCCTGCATCTGCTCCATATTGTTGAAATTGAACGCCGGGATGGCGTATTTTCCTTTCATGGCTTTTTCGAACATCTCCCTCGTGTTCACAAGCCCAAGCTCCTTGTAAGATACCATAATGTTATGTTGTTTTGAGTTTGCTCCGTTCTTCGGGCAGTGAATATAATGCCTGGAGAATTTCGATAATTATTAAAATAATTTATTAATTATCCTCTATTTTTTAAATTCTCCGCTAATGTAAGAAAATATATCTTCATGGCGAACGTTATTTCAGTATAGTTTTCTTTTTTGGGTTTTATGCGAGTTTCTGACTATCTTTGTAAGTTAGTTTTTCGATAGCGGAATTTTGTAAACAGTTAAATTTTACTGGATATGCCGGAATTCAAATACCAGGAACCTTTCCCGATTTCGGGGGACGATACACAGTACAGGCTGCTTACTGCGGATTATGTAAGCGTGGAGGAGTGCTGCGGGCGCAGGATACTTAAAGTAGAGCCGCGTGGACTCGAATTGCTCTCCCGGGAGGCCTTCACGGATGTGTCTTTTTACCTCAGGGCCAAACATTTGAGGCAGGTCGCAGATATCCTGGAAGATCCGGAGGCTACGGATAACGACAAGTTCGTCGCATATACTCTGATACTGAACCAGGTGGTTTCGGCCGCGGGGCAGCTTCCCA
>CAKUKW010000312.1 GCA_934663885.1 uncultured Tidjanibacter sp. | reverse complement strand
GATATAAACCATATAATCAGCCACTCGGAAGCCAAACTCGTATTCGCGGGGGACATTCACTGGGACATGATAGACGAAAGCCAGATGAAAAATGTCAAGGCGGTCTTTTCACTTACGGATTTCGAATGCGTCTACGAAAAATTCGGGACTGAAATTACGAGTTACAGGGAAAACCTCCTTTCGCATTACCGTTCGAAATACACTAAAGGATTTACAATAAACGACATAACATACGAAGAGATCCCGGACGATTCGGTCGCGGTCATAAGCTATACCTCCGGAACAACGGGATTCAGTAAAGGCGTAATGCTTACGACAGGGAACATTACAGCCAACGTCGCCTTCGCCCTGGAAAAGAAATTCCACTACCAGGGTTCGCGCGTGCTGAGCCTGCTTCCGCTGGCCCATATCTATGGGTGCGTATTCGATATGCTCACTCCGCTCTCGGCCGGCTCGCACATAGTTCTTTTGGGCAACACCCCTTCGGTAAAAATATCGCTGAAGGCGATGCACGAGGTAAAACCGCACATTATGTGCATGGTTCCTGCGATGATGGAAAAGATCTTAAGGCGACAACTGCTGCCCCTGGCCGAGAACAGGCTGATGAAACTCTTTACAAAAATACCTGTGGCAGATAATGTGATCCGGACTACCATACGCAAAAAACTGGTTTCTTCTTTCGGCGGCGAAATCATGGAGGTAAATATAGGCGGCGCCCCCCTGAACAGGGAGGTGGCGGAATTCCTCGTCCAGATAAAATTTCCTTTTACAGTAGGTTACGGAATGACGGAATGCGCCCCGCTGATAAGCTATTCGCCGCATGAAGAATACAAGCCCGGCTCCAGCGGCAAGGTAGTGCCGGGGCTGGACGTCTATATAGAATCGGACGATCCGCAGAACATACAGGGGGAAATAATAGTGAAGGGACCCCATGTTATGAAAGGGTATTTCAAGGATCCCGGCCTGACGGCCAAAGCCATAAGGGACGGCTGGCTGTATACAGGTGACATAGGCACTCTGGATCCCGACGGCACCCTTTACATAAGGGGACGGCGAGATTCGGTCATAACCCTTCCCGGTGGAGAGGAGATACATCCGGAAGAGCTCGAATCGAGGCTCAACGTTATGGACTGCGTTATGGAAAGCCTCATACTGGAGCGGCACGGCAGGCTGGTGGCGCTGGTGGTTCCTGATTACGAGCAGGCCGATGCCCGGGGCATTACGGTTTCCGGCCTTCGTGAAGTAATGAAAGAAAACTTAAAAACTCTCAATTCCCTTACCGCACCTTTCGAAGCGGTGTCGGACATCATACTCTATCCCGAAGAGTTTGAGAAGACCCCGAAGAAAAGCATCAAAAGGTTTATCTATACTAATTAGGCCTTCCCTGGCCGGATTTACCGTATACCGGGCTGTGTATGCATGTTCACGCAGGCTATGCCCGGGACCAAAGCGAAAGGAATTAAGTAAGAGGCCGGAATTTTCCCGATTCCGGCCTCTGTTTTACTTTTCATATTTCGATAAAATTTCCGCTGCGCCGGGCGGGGATTATGAATTCAATTCTCCCTTACCCCTACATAGTCGCAAAGAAGCATAAGGGAATCCTTGTAATGCGATCCCGGAAAATCCCTGATAAAGGCGCGGGCCTTGTCTATATATCCATACATAACTTCCTCTGCTGCGTCAAGCCCGCCTTCTTTTATGACAAGATCCCGGATGTGGCCTATCTGTCCCGAATCCGTGTCCACACAATCTATCCTGCCCATTATGAGCTTTTTCTGCAGCGTGTCGCTGTTTTCGAGTATCGTCAGCAGCGGAAGCGTTATTTTCTTTTCCCTGAGGTCGGCGCAGAAAGGTTTACCTGTCTGCTCTTCGGGG
>CAKUKW010000311.1 GCA_934663885.1 uncultured Tidjanibacter sp. | reverse complement strand
GGACAGAACTGAACGCTACTGACGATAATGGTCAACCATGTGATTTGCTTACTGTCGATGAAAGCGGTAAATTCATAATTCCCCTCGGTGGTACAGCCAGCGGAATAGTTTCGCCGTCTGGCAAATGGGTGGAACGCTCTGAATTGGTCGCTGTTGATGGAAACGGAAAGCCGGTGAAACTCTTCGAATCGAGTTTCAACACTGTAAATGTGCTGAAAAATAAGATAACACCACAAGAGTACCTTGATTACTCCATTACCGACTTTTACGAACTGATTGATGCAGGGGAACTGGCAAAGACGGTCGGAGATGATATATTCCTTTTCGACTATACTTATAACGCGAGTTATGAAACGTCGCCCGCGCTGGTTATGGTCTCCGGCTACACACTGTTCCTGCTTATCGGTGTAAGAAACTTTTACGAACCCCTGTGTTTCGGCGACTGCGAAACAATAAACGACGATTACGCGGACGAGCTGATCGAGCAGGGCGACGCGGATATTGATTTTAGCATGTTCTGATCATGGCAATGCGAGGAATACATATAGCGAACGAGAAACGCCGGGATGCCGAGGTCGCATTCGAATCACAATACGAACCACGAAAAATCCACACCGTTCTGAAAGACGGGAAGGACAAGACCAATATCCGGGTGCTGAAAGCAACTGTCGATATGGATGAACAGGCTTTGGCGCAACAGTTCGGGGAATGGACCGATGTGGCGGATGCGCTTATCTCGGGCGATCCTGAACTGGATATGGAAGTGACGGGAAAAATTCTCAATCGCACACACCGCCTTTGGGTGGATAGCAACGACAACATCGCCTACCGTGTAAACCTGTTTCGCACGATATTCAACCCGGATGGAACGGAAAAGGAACGCAAAGACGTGAACAAGCTGCCCGGCAATGTAAACAAGGAATTTCCTCTGCGTTGGTCGGGCCGGTATTTCCCCCGCAAAGAGATCATTCGGCAGTTTGTCTTTACCCGTAGTTACCAGATACACCATATTAATGGAGCGACATTCGATTTCCTGTTTAACATGGCAAAAGACCTCGACGAGCGTGATGCTATGGTTATGATCGGAGGCGGGGAGAAAGGCACCGACCCGATATTGCTTTCACGCGGCGGACAACCCTACCGGGGGTTCCTGGAAGGAAGGATAACGAAAGACCGCTACATGCTTATCATGCACCTGACGGATATTGAACTGAAGTTGCCGCAGGCGGCTGAACTCACTGACCGTCGCCCCGTCATGGCCGCAGGCGGGAGGAGTAACAGCGACGGGAAGTAACTTAAAGGATTGTAGATTATGAATCTTCGTGAAATACTTATCATCATAGCATCTACCGCTATTGTTTACATAGTGGTTCTGGCCGTAGTTCGAGTGATCGGAAAGAAAAACCTCGCTCAACTCGGGGTAACAGACATCATCTTTATCATCCTGATAGGCGGGGTCTTCAGTGACGCTATGCTTGCAACGCATAATTTGCTGCCCGGCGCTTTGGTTGCAGGCATTACTTTGACAGCACTGAACAAAGCTTTCAATGTTGCAATGTACCGTTTCCCGAAATTCCGCTCCCTTATAGAGGGAAATCCTGCCGTACTTGTTCACAACGGTATTCTTAACCATAAGGAGATGAAACGCAACCAGGTGACTAAATTCGATATAGAGCAGGCGGCCCGTGAACACGGCAAGGCAAGCATAGCAGATATAAAACTTGCCCTGCTGGAAGTAGACGGTAAGATAAGCATCCTGGAAACGGACCAAATAGAGTCAGACGTACCCATAATAGGACTATAGCAATGAATATATTTGAGGACAAACTGAAAAAGCGCAATGGTTACCTGGAGGGGAAAGTCGATTCGATAGACAAGCAGTCCGCAGCCAAAGCCGCCGCCTATAAAAAGGATTTTCTTAAGAA
>CAKUKW010000310.1 GCA_934663885.1 uncultured Tidjanibacter sp. | reverse complement strand
CCGAGGGTGCCTTTTCCAGACGTTTGAGTATGGAGAAGATGAATATAGCCGATATGATACAGATAACGATAAGTACGCCCCATATCATCCAGAGTGCCATTCCGCTGTCCCAGATACCTGCGATAACGCTGGTCAGGTAGTTACCGATAGCGGTAGCCGCGAACCAGAATCCCATCATCATACCCTTGTACTTCGGAGGTGCTACCTTCGATACGAAAGATATTCCCATCGGACTCAAAAGGAGCTCGCCGAAAGTGAGTACGAGATATGTAAGGATAAGCCAGTTTGGCGATACGCGTGCGATGGTCGCTCCGCCTGCAAGTTCCGCAGGGCTCGCAAGGTTGACAGATGCCATTGCCATCACGACAAACCCGAGGGCTGCGATAACCATTCCGAGGCCGATCTTTTTAGGAGTCGACGGTTCCTTGCCTTTCTTGGCAAGCATGCCGAATATTGCCATGGAAACAGGCGTAAGTACCACCACGAAGAACGGGTTGAACTGCTGGAAGAGCTGTGGTTCTACCGGGGTGGTAGCCGCTAAAGTAGTATATCTCCAGACAAGCAAGGCTATGGCGACCAGGGATACGATCCCGGATATCATTTTAGACTTTTTAGTGGTGGACTGGAACACGCTGAACAAACCGTATACTATCACGATAAGGAACGTGAGGCTCAATATGTCGAACCCGATCCTGGTCACCCCTTCGGCTATTGCCTGCGTATAGTCCCGGGCGAAGAATGTCAGCGTAAGGCCGTTCTGGTGGAACGACATCCAGAAGAATATAACCACGACGAAGACGAGAATGAGGGCGGTAATGCGGGATTTGGTCTGTTGGGGAGTAAGTTCCACGACTTTCTCACCGCTGGCTTTCTGTTTCGCCTCGACCTGTTTCGAAGTAACGTCCGCATGCTTGAACCACTTTTTGCAACCGAGGTAAATAGCGATAGAAAGTACCAGCGAGATACATGCGACCGCGAATCCCATGTGGTAAGAAGTGGACAGGGTCTCGATATAAGACTGCGAAAAAGTCGTAAGAGCATCCATACTCCCGTCGAATCCCGCCACCTGGGTAGATGCGAGGCTGCTGAGGCGGTGGACGCTTTCAGCCGTCATTTCGCTTCCGGTCCTTAGGAATTCATTGGCAAGTGAAGGAATGTCTGCGTTGTATGTAAAGCCCGCGAGGCTTTTCATCCTCCAGTTAACGATAGCCGTAGCTGCCGAAGGAGCGTACATAGCGCCGATATTGATGGCCATGTAAAAGATACTGAATGCGCTGTCCCTTTTCGAACGGTATTCGGGTGCGTCGTACAGGTTGCCGACCATTACCTGGAGGTTACCTTTGAAAAGTCCTGTTCCTATCGCGATAAGAACGAGCGCCCCGATAAGGGCTACCATCGCGAGATTGCCCTGGACGGGCAGCGACATGAACAGGTAACCAAGGAACATTACTATGATACCCAGGGTAACCATTTTCCCGTAGCCGAATTTGTCGGCCAGGATACCTCCGATGAGAGGCATAAAATAAACTCCTGCGAGGAAGAAGCCGTAGAACTGGCCTGCCGCCGCTGCGGAGAATCCGAACTTGGCCTGCAGGAACAGCACGAAAATCGCGAGCATGGTGTAATACCCGAAACGTTCGCCTGTGTTGGCCAGAGCCAGCGCAAATAAACCTTTAGGATGTCCTTTAAACATAGATTTAGTTTTTAATTGTTAGTTTTAAAAGTGTATTACATATAAAAATATTAAGATCCAGTGATGACAAATATAATTAAAATAATCGTGTAATTCCGGGGTGTTTATTAAAAAACGGCAACTAAAAATATATATAAATTGCTTTCCCAACGGGGCAGGGGATGTGCTAACCCGAAAGCAAAAGTATGCAATGCCGGAATGTTTATCCTGACTATTAACAGTTTCGATGTTGTATAG
>CAKUKW010000309.1 GCA_934663885.1 uncultured Tidjanibacter sp. | reverse complement strand
ACCGAGCTCAGCAAAAACACCGAATTTCGGGCTGAAGAAATAACGTGCGCCGATATAACCGCCGAAAGAAACTGCGCTCGCAGAGGCGTTTACGGGAGTGCCGATCCAGGTACCGTACTGCTTGGCGGAAGCTATGTCGTAGCCGATCATCAGACCTGCGTAAGTATCGAGGTTCCTGACAAACTGATAGTGGAATGCACCCCTGACACCGATAATAAGGTCGCTGTACCTGAAACCGTATTTTTGGGTTCCAGTAAGAAACTCCTGTTTATTAGCTGTATACGCAAGATAACCGCCGACAGTAATCGAACCGTTATTACCGTTTATAAGGTTATCGACAACGGCGTAATCTCCAGATAATGAAAGGGGAGGAACTGTCATTTTAAAACCCGAACCACTGTAAAGTGTATTTCCGATACCTACTCCCAGGTTGAAAACGAGATCGCCTTTCCTGAACACCTCCTGGGCGTTAGCAGCACCAGCCGCAAAAACTACACAAATCGCAAGTAAAAATAAACGCTTCATAAATAATTGTTTTTAGTTGATTCCTACTCTGTTAACGGCTTTTCGGATACCGCCTTCCGATTTTTTAGGGGGTTAAGATAAACCTTCAAAATCGGTGCCAAAGTAAGCAAAATTTCCTATATATCAAAAAGGACAAATGCATACGGAGTGAATATAATGCAGGAATCATACCAATCCACCCACCCCATTAAAATAAAAAGCCGCGCATGCGCGGCTTTTATGGTCAATATAACGCCATTCAGGCATCTATTATTATTCTTTTATGCACCTTACCGAATAAGCGTCGGCCCTGCCCGAACCTCCTGAAGGAGATGCGGTAATCTCGGTGCCGCCCTGCATGTTCTTTACCTGGAACGAAAGCACACTATAGCCCATATTATTGAAGCCCATCGAAGATTCGTGACCCGTATTGCCCCAGTAACTACCCCAAAGACCGCTCATGCTCCCCATAAGCATGGCGTACGAGCCGTCGAAACGCGCGGCTGCGGGAAAGTATGAAGCAACGCCCTCGTCGATGTTAAATATCCATCCGTATTCATAATCTTCTATACTCTTTTTGCCGTCGCCGTTCTTGTCATAAATATTAAAATCAGGGACATTGCCTTCGGAGTCGGCCCATGCATAGGCTCCCGACGATGTGAAATTCTGGAATACGTCGGCGGGCGGAACCCTCCATCCGACCGGACAGGGGTCATATATGGATTTAACTCCCTTATTAGGGTAATCCTTGCCGATCCTGACATGGCCATTGGGATTACCCCAAAGGGCATCGTTGCTCTGCCCGGGGGCAAGCCAGTCCCTCGACTGCGAATAGTACGAATAACTGGAAAGGCATACCATGGGATTCCTGACAGAATATATCAGGGTATTGGCGGTATTGCTCGTCCAACTGGAGTTTGCTATTTTCAGCTCTTTCCCTTCAATATCATAGATAGTTGCCCCCACGGTGGTCGCGTTTCCGGTAAGTGTGGCGGCGGCCGGAAGCGGATCCTTGCGTCCCCACTGGTAAAGCATACCATAGCTTTTCGGATTGGCTATCTCATTAACGGTAGCTCCCAGGTTCATATTCATCACACTGTAACCCATCACGGAATTAAGTCCCTTTACTTCCTGTTCGGGCATCCATATATGCCAGCTCCAGAGTATATTACCTTCAGCGTCATAAACTGCTATCACGGCGTTGCCCGGCACAAATACGTCGGATGTCGTAAACATCACCCTCGTCTTGTCCAGGCTAAGTGATACGGAAGTGATAAGCCCCCTCCCGTTGCCTTTGTTATAATAATCCTGCCACAGCAAACTGGCCGAAACGGGCGACATTTCGGCCGACGACACATGAAATGCGCCGTCTACTATTCCGGCATCGCCGTTGCCTACTACTGTAGCGTCGAAGTTGTATTTCCCTGGGGCGGTCACTAT
>CAKUKW010000308.1 GCA_934663885.1 uncultured Tidjanibacter sp. | reverse complement strand
TTAACATTGTCAGCAACAAGTGGAACATACACATATCCAAATAGCGGAACATTCACAGTAAGTAACAATACGGGAGCATTAAGTGTAAGCTCAAGTAACACAAATATAGCAACAGTAAGTGTAAGTGGAAATACAGTAACAGTAAAACCAGGAACAACAGAAGGCAAAGCAACAATAACAGTAACAAGTGCAGAAACAAACAATTATACAGCAAAATCTGCAACATATGAAGCAACAGTTAAAAACGGAACAATAAGCTTAAGTGCAACACCATATACAGGAACATATGATGGAAAGCCACACAATGCATTAACAAATGTAAGTGTAAATCCAAGTGATGCAAAAATAGAATATTCAACAGATGAAAAGACATTTAGTGCAACAATGCCAACAATAACAAATGCATCTTCAATTACAGTAACAGTAAGAGCAAGCAAAGCAGGTTATACAACAGTAACAACAAAACAAACAGCAAAGGTTAATAAAGCAACGGGAACATTAACATTGTCAGCAACAAGTGGAACATACACATATCCAAATAGCGGAACATTCACAGTAAGTAACAATACGGGAGCATTAAGTGTAAGCTCAAGTAACACAAATATAGCAACAGTAAGTGTAAGTGGAAATACAGTAACAGTAAAACCAGGAACAACAGCAGGAAAAGCAACAATAACAGTAACAAGTGCAGAAGCAAGTAATTATACAGCAAAATCTGCAACATATGAAGCAACAGTTAAAAACGGAACAATAAGCTTAAGTGCAACAGCATACACGGGAACATATGATGGAAAAGCACACAATGCAATTACAAGTGTAAATGTAACGCCATCTGATGCAAAAATAGAATATTCAACAGATGGGATAAATTATTCAACAATAATGCCTACAGTAACAAACAGTTCATCATTTACAGTTACAGTAAGAGCGAGCAAAGCTGGTTATAAAACTCAAAGTACAACACAAACAGTAAAAGTAGATAAAGGAACAGGAAGTTTAAGCTTATCATCTTATGGTGGAATAATAAATCTTCCTGATAGTGTTTCATTTACAGCAAATGGAACAGGTAGCATAAGTGCAGCGTCATCCAATACAAGCGTTGCAACAGTAACTGTAAGTGGAAACACGTTAACAGTAAAATCAGTAGGTGTTGGAAGTGCAACTATAACGGTAACAAGTGCAGCAAGTGCGAACTATAATGTAAAAACAGCGATATATACAGTAACAGTAAAAAGTTCAATATTTACTGCAAAATTTGGAGTAGGATATTATGCAGATACAGACGGAGATGGAATACCAGATGGTGTAATATTTGCGGACTTTAAATATGGCGGAAATGGTTCATGGGGAGGAGCTGATTATATAATAAAAACAACCTCAGGACTAAAAACATATTATGTAAGTAAAACAAATTATAATGGACCATTTGGAACGAAGGATGTATTATCTGCAGGTGAAAGTGGAACAGCAAGATTTAAAGTAATGGCACTGGCTGATTATAATAATGGTATTGCGTACAATTTTACAAATGCAAAATCAATTGTATCAAACAATTGGAGAACCCCAACAATAGAAGATTGGAGAACATTTGCAGGGCAATTAGGAATAACAACTTCAAATTACGGTAGATACGGATTAAAAGCAATATATTGGTCGTCCTCTGGCAACTACGGCAACAGTCATTCTATTAGTTTTAGAGATGGCAATACTCACTTCGGCAGCATCTACGATACGTATCCTGTGCGTCTGACTAGGACTTTCTAATTTGTTAAAAATTATGAAAGAAAAAATATAGGATAAATAATATAAATACAAAAACATGCATATTCCCGACCACTTTTGATACACTAGTATTAAAAAGTGGTCGGGTATAGGTTTACAATAGATATGTCACAGTAAAAAAATAAAAATGAGAAATACCAAAAATATGATAAAATGTTTTTAA
>CAKUKW010000307.1 GCA_934663885.1 uncultured Tidjanibacter sp. | reverse complement strand
ATTTTCGTTTATGTACTCTATGGCGTCCTTAAGACCCTCGAAGTATTTTTGAAAGTCTTCTTTGTAGAGGTGCATTTTATGTTTTTCGTAATAGATTATACCGTTAGGGCCTTCCATTTTGCGGCTTTCGGTAATGATTAGGTACCAATCGTCGGCGCGTGTGGTTTTAACGTCGAAAAAGTATGTCCTGCGGCCGGCCCTGACGATTTTCGAATATATATCGCTGGCGTCCCTGCAATCGGAAGTCATTATTATGTCCCGTTTTTCACGCATAGGATATTCATACTTTAGGCACCTCATTCTCCTTCTTCAACAAAATTAACACCCGGAACTTCCATATACAAGCCAGGCAAGTACTTTTAACTGAAACATAAACATTTGATAGGGATAACATAACAGGGGCGGGACAATAAACATTTATTGTCCCGCCCCTGTTATGTCTGAACCGGTTATTCCAGGATTTTTTGGTATTGAGGCCAGTCCTTAACCACTTCCAACGCCTTATCGTAGACGGGATCGCCGCGGCCGTTTATGACTTTGAAATATTCGTTCGTGTCCCATAGTTTCTGTGCTACGAGCGCTTTGATATGCACCCTCATGTCGGGCATGGATTCGTCTGCCGCCTCCTTGTCGTACTCGATTCCCTGCTCCCGGCCCAGCGCGGCTATTCCCTCGACGATGGCGGGGGTAATCTCATAACCCGCTTCAAAGTTTTCGAAATGGGGATATAGCCGTTGCAGGTTGGTCCTTTCCCTTTCGAGGTAGCCGTTGATGTATTGGTTTATAACTCCCGCACGCACGAGCCTGTTCCAGTATGAATAGTTCTTGGTCGTATCCATGGGTATGTATATGTCGGGGAATATGCCACCTCCGCCAAGCACTTCACGGCCTGATTTCAGGGTCATGTAAACAGGGGCGGCCGCATTGAGTGAATCGGCGTAATCCCGGCTCATAGCCCTTTTCAAATGATCGAGATAATATTCCTCCGCTTTTCCGTAATCGTAGGGCCTTTGAATGACCCTGCCGGTGGGGGTATGGTAGCGGGCGGTCGTTATCCTCACAGCAGAACCGTCGATAAGCGGCACCTGCCGTTGGACGAGCCCCTTTCCGAAGCTGGGCTGGCCGACTATTATTCCCCTGTCCCAATCCTGTATGGCTCCCGCGACTATTTCGCTGCCCGAAGCCGAGCCGGAATCTATAAGGATAACCAACGGCCCTTTGAGGAAGGTACCGTTGCGGCGCGAAGTATAGCTTGTCGTAGGCGTGGCCCGTCCTTCCATAGATACTATCTCGGATCCCGAGGGCAGGAAAAACTCGCTCAACCTGATAGCCTGGTCCATAAGGCCGCCGCCGTTCCCGCGCAGGTCAAGTATCAGTGCGTCTATCTTGCCGAAAGATTTGTATGCTTCCGTGAATTCGCTCATCGTATTCTCCGCGAACCTGTTGACCCGTATATAGCCGATATCGGGCCCGGGTTTGTAAGCCGCATCCACCGTATGGATGGGAATATTGTCGCGGGTTATCCTGAATTTGAGGGGCTCCGTAACGCCTTTCCGCATTACCTCTATCTCTACGCGGGTTCCCTTTGTGCCGCGCAGTTTTTTCGGTACTTCCGCCCGCGATATGCCGACGGCCGACATTCCGTCAATCTTCATTATCTTATCGTTCGGCAGCATACCCACGCTTTCCGAAGGGCCGCCCCGCACAGTATTGACTACTATGAGAGTGTCGTTGAGAACGTCGAATTCTATCCCGATACCGCTGAAGCTCCCCTCGAACGTCTCGGATATGGACTTCATTTCCTCTGCGGACGAATACGAAGAGTGTGGATCGAGCTCCTCCAGCATTTTTTTGATGGCTTCTTCCACTATTTTACCGTTGTCGAGCGTGTCGACATACATGGCGTTGAGGTATTCGTAGAACTGGTCCAGTTTGAGTTTCTGGAGATCCATGCTTCGGGCCTGTGACGCATTACGCGACTGCCCCTT
>CAKUKW010000306.1 GCA_934663885.1 uncultured Tidjanibacter sp. | reverse complement strand
TGGTAACCACAGCCATTCCCTTCACCGGAACATCTCCCTCCATGTATTCATAGTCCCCTTCCATGACCAAATGGGTGGCATAAGAACGCGGGGAGTTCCAGCTCGGATCTGTGCCCGACCATTTTTTCAACTCGCTGGTGACAGTCTCGTTCACGCCCCTGATATTCTCAGGCACATACCACGTTACGGTTCCCATATTACGGAGATCATCGTAATATATCATCTCGTAATCCATAAAGCCGCTGTTCCACGCGTCGTCGGGATCCCCGGCAGCTATAACCGGAAAACGGTAGTCGTCGCCCGTCTTCACGCTGTAGGAAATCGTTTTGGGAACGCTCTTCAACCGGAGGGTCATGAGTTTGAGGTATCCGAGGTTCGGATCGTTGGGAAGCGGGGAATCATACATAACGTTAAGGCTTATCTTGCTTACCAGACGGTACATCTGAACCTTAATAATTGTCGACTTATCGACCGCCCCGGTATAGTAACCGCTGGCTTTATTAATATGCTGCCCGACTTCGCTTTCTGTCGCCACGGGAATGGTCATACCAAGAAAGTCATCGAGCGTCAGGCCTTGGGTGAAAAGTGTAGAATTACCCGTATTACCTACAAACCAGAGCGTACATTCGCTGGTTTTAATAAGGCTGACATCCAGTTTATAGCTGGCCAGTTCTTCGGGCGATTCGGTGGGAACACTCTGGAGCTGGCTTCCCGAAAGGTAAACGGGAGCTATAGGCTGCAAACCCGACGAATTGAACTGCAGTACCCATACGTCGTTTATAACTTCCTGCTCTTCGTCCGCGCGGGTCGATGCGGGAAGTCTGTCCATCCTTACCGTAAGGCCCGGCTGCGGATCGGAATAATCGAAAGCCCGTGATCCGGGAGCGGTTGTCTTCGAAAGTACCAACTGCACGTTTGCAGCGGTTTCCTCCCTACCCACAGGGCTCGTGTCCCTGTCGCAACTTACCGTAACAGCCACGGCTAAAACGGTAAGTACGGTTTTTAGTATATATCCCGAAATTTTCATTTCTCTGCTATTTCAAAACATTATTAATCAAACACAATCGGCCGGGATCACCTCAGCTTGGCAGCTCCTCCTCGCCGACATCGACAATGATCTCGTGCGTAGACCAGTCCATAATGCTGATCTCGGCTGAAATATATCCTTTGCCTCCGACTTCAGGCGAGCCGGGACCGTTGATTCCGTTAATATCGATATTATAAATATTATTCCTTACCACGCCGTAATTGCCGTAATAATACCTGTTATGGTCATCAATACTATAACCAGCATGCTTTATGGGGATGTTGTAATAACACACACCCTCAAAGTAATAACCGAGCCCCTGGTGGCGAAATCCACGCGAAGGATACATATAAGTGTCATATATCTGCAGCAGGTATGTCGTGGACCACTCGTTCTGACGGTCTATGGTCTCCGAAGCCGAGCGCATAGCTTCGACTATCCCGGTCAACTCCGCAGGCACCGGAACCCGGTTCCAGTAATAATCAAGGGCATCGCTTTCACTTACGAGAATGCTGTTATATTGTAAGTAGCTCTCATTCAGGTTGAAACCCGGCGGAGCATATTCCGCGGAAACGATCACGCTTGTCATGACATCTTCGTGCTGCTCCTCCCCGGCCATGGTGTTTTCCAACACGTATGCGTATCCATAACCGTCCGGATCGAGGACATAAGGGATAGCATAATAATCATATATATCAACCTTTAGGAAATTAGCCTCGACAAGGCTGCTGTTACCGCTTATACCCTCGAAATTGGGGTCTTCGGCATAAATATACCTTCTTTCAATGTTGGTGCCGGGAAGGTAGGGATCGGGATAAACATCAGTTTCCAGGCCGCCCACGCCGTCGGCAAAAGAGTTGTCTATAATGTTTGTCTGCTTGCGCATCCAGTAGAACTTAGTGTTGTAATTATTGATCCCCCACTTTACATTGCCGAGGGTCGCGCCGTCGGGAACGCTCCAGTATGAAGG
>CAKUKW010000305.1 GCA_934663885.1 uncultured Tidjanibacter sp. | reverse complement strand
CGAATATTTTTCGGGCGATTCGAAAGCGGAGAAAAATATGATCTACCTGCACCTTGGCCGCGGGGTAGCTATTGGAATAATCACGGACGGTAAACTGTATTACGGCAAATCGGGATTTGCGGGTGAATTCGGGCACACTCCATTCTTCAATAATGAAATAATCTGCGCATGCGGCAAAAAAGGATGCCTGGAAACTGAAGTTTCAGGCATTGCTATTGAAGAAAAGATGGTCAACCAAATCCGTCACGGAGTAAACACTATACTAAGGGAAAAATACGATAACGGGGAATCGATACATATCGACGATATAATAGAAGCGGCTAAGCATGACGACAACCTCTCAATCGAACTGATCGAGGAAGCCGGGGAGAAGATAGGGAAAAGCGTTGCCTTCCTTATAAATATCTTCAATCCAGAATTGGTAATAATCGGTGGCAATCTTTCCCACGCGGGGGATTACCTTATGCTCCCGCTTAAATCGTCGACGAACAAATACTCGCTCAACCTCGTTTATAAAGATACGAAATTCCGTCTCTCGCAGATGGGTGGCGATGCCGGCGCCCTCGGCTCGGCAATGTTAATCAGGAATCAGATAATAGGCTTGTAAATATGAATATTCTCGAAACAGACATTATCCGTTTGAGGGCCCTGGAGCCGGAAGATATCGATATCCTCTACAAATGGGAAAACGATCCCAACCTGTGGAAACTCAGCAGTACTATCGCCCCTTTTTCCAAATATATCCTTCGCCGCTTCATCGAAAACCAGCGGTACGATATTTACGAAACCAAACAGATGCGCCTTATTATAGAGTCTAAGGCCGACGGCAGGCCGGTAGGCGCTGTGGACTTGTTCGACCTCGACCCTACCAACCGCAGGGCGGGCATAGGGGTGCTTATATATGACGACGCCGATCAGGAAAAAGGGTACGCATCGAGCGCTATAAACGCCATGATACTCTACGCTTTTCAGGTGCTGGGCCTCAATCAGCTTTACTGCAACATATTGGCCAACAACCTCAAAAGTTTCAATATTTTCAAAAAGAAGGGTTTCACGGTGATAGGCCTGAAATCCGAGTGGATTAAAACCACTACGGGTTGGCTGGACGAATATATGCTGCAGTTGATTAATCCCATCAAGAATTAATCATTGCATTGTTCAAATAAAAAGCGGAAGGTTTCACTTTCGCTTTTTATTTGTAGAATATAGGAGGCGCCTTGGCATAGCTCCGGCAACAAAACTTGCCTTCGCTCTGCGCTCGGCTTTCACTATATTTTGTAATATAAAACACCGTACAGTATATATCAATATTGCCGGCACCTGCATTTTTTTTAAACCATAATTCCAAAAACGAAATGGTTTCAATCTATTAACATATAATCCGTTAAAGGTTATTATTACCCGTTATTACATAACCCTCCGCTTTTTGCTTCAACTGCCTGACATAGCCTATCTCGAGGAAAGAAGCTCCCGCAGCAGCGCCGAAGTCTCCACCCATAACCACTACAAGATCGTCGACTCCCAAATGGCACAGCTCTTCCAGCGCTCCCAGGGCACTGCTCAGAAAAGTACTGTGATTTTCCGACGGCTCGCAATACATCGGCTCAATCCCGAAAGAAAGCGCCAACTGCCTCATGACGCTATGCCTGTAACACATGGCATATACGGGTTTCTGGCCGCGGAAAGCGGAAAGGTAACGGCCCGTACGGCCCGACATGGTATCTATTATGACTGCTTTTACCGGAAGATTTATCGTCGCCCTAACCGTCGAGCGTGCCAACTGCGCGGTTATTTCGTTGTCGATGCGCATCATATTCATGTCTATGAACGGTGCGTTATGATTGTTATCCTTCTCTATCTCCAGCGCAACTCTGTTCATGATCCTGACAGACTCCAGGGGATAATCTCCGCTGGCTGTCTCCCCGCTAAGCATTATCGCATCCACCCGTTGGTAAATCGCACCGGCGATGTCGCTCACCTCGGCCCTTGTGGGTCGCGG
>CAKUKW010000304.1 GCA_934663885.1 uncultured Tidjanibacter sp. | reverse complement strand
GTATAGACAAGGATAATGATTTTGTGCCGGCTTATGAAGTTAATATCAATGATGCCGCCGGGCGCTCGATTTTTACATACGAAAGGAAAAAGTCACAGCCAGGCGCAACAAACCGCCTTTACCTTATCTTGAAAGCCAATTATCATGTTGATGACAACGAGGTGGGCAGGGAAAGGTTCTATAAAATAGATATCGCTCTTCCTCCTCCTTCGGAGGATCTGTACGATATATGGCGCAACCGGCACTATGTTATCACCATAGGCCAGGCGGTGCACATCGGCTACTCCACTTTCGAGGAAGCGGTCGACGGATTGTCCCTTAATAACTTCGCTACATCTATCGAGCAGGAGTACAACTCTGTGTCCGACGGAAATTCGATACTGAATGTCGAGTTTACCAACAAGACGTTCGTAACCGGCGGGGCGCCTTTCGCAGTCCGGTACAGTTATATTGACGGTACCACAAGGGCTACGGATAATACGGGTGTCGCGGGGTATGTAAGACATGGCAATGTTCCGGCTGTCGCCCTTGCCGAAGGCGATATGGTTCAGGGTGGCACTAACCTGCCGAACCAGAAAGTAGGGCAGTACCCCGACGAATATTACCTCGATTATGTAAACGGGAATATGGTAGCATCTTTACCTTCGGATGGCATAATAGCCGAAAGCTCGATAAGGATATCCAAACTGGGTCTTTCCAGGACTATAATACTTAAACTTAGGCAGCCCTACAGCTTTGCTCCGTACAGTATAAGCCCTACTGTGGTATCGAGCCATGCAAATGTGGCGGTGGATATTACCGTAACTATTCCCGCCGAACTCCAGGATTACCTGCCTTTCCCGATTTATGTTGAAAATGCCACGATGCTTATGCCTGAGCAGGGTAGCGGCATATACTTTGAGGATCAGGGTACATCGTTCAGATACAGGTATAATGTCGAAAATACAGGAACACACGTGCTGCACTTTAAAACAGGTTCCACTACAGGCTCTGCCACGCCAGGAAGTCCTATAAGAATACGAGGGGAATTGTTCGATACGAATGCCAACCTGACTTTGGACAGAAATTAACAGTTGTACCAGGTATGGCAAAATAAAAGCACCCTTTCAAGTGAAGGGTGCTTTTATTTTGCCTGCCGATTAGAAAGGACGATTGTTGCTTTATGCATATCATTCACCATGCCGCGGGCATTTTTTGCAGAAAGCGGCCGTAGGCCCCTATCTCATTGGCATGCATATTTTTTTCAGGATATATTTTCAATTTTCCTCCCGTAAATTCCAGTCTTCCTGAGTATTCGAAAGTGGCATTTCCCCACAGGCGTACGTTCATGTCGCCGGAAATGTCGGACACAATACATTTGACCATTCCTCCCTTATTGCGTATACTGATCCATTTTTCCGCTTCGCACAAATCCCCCAGGCAAGCCGCTATACTGCACGCCGACATTGCCGTTCCACATGCGCATGTGAGGCCCACACCCCTTTCGAAAGTTTCCGTGTATATTGCCTGGTCGCCCGTAAGGTTAAAGAATGTTACATTTACCCCATTGGGAAACAACCCTTTATCCATATTAGCCTGCAGGCCGGTTTTTAAAAGCTCCGGACTGTTTATTTTATCGTTACGGAAAGATACGATATGCGGATTACCGAGCGACACGAAAGTAAACAGGGCGGTCTCGGAGAGGGCGGGGATGGGGCTGTTCAGGAATATTTGACCGTTGGCGTAAGGAAAGTCGGCAGAAACGGGTGAAATATTGTTTATCAATACGCTGTAAGAGGCTACACCTTCCGAAAGTTCGTCTTCCCTACGGCATTCCAGGATTGCTTTTGCTGTCTCGATTAGTACTGCGTCACGCCCGGTTTTCTCTGCTACCAGCCTTGCCGTGCACCTTATTCCGTTGCCGCACATCTCGGCTTCACTCCCGTCCGCGTTGAAAACACGCATACGGAAGTCCGCGACCGATGAGGGAAGAATCCAGATCATGCCGTCCGCCCCCACGCCGCGGCGCGGGTCGGACAGGCGCACCG
>CAKUKW010000303.1 GCA_934663885.1 uncultured Tidjanibacter sp. | reverse complement strand
GCTCTATGGCGTGCAGGGCATGAAGCGGGTATATTACTCGGGGTTCATTCCTGTGAACCAGTACGATTCTCGCCTTCCCGCGCTGAGGGAAGCGCCTCTGGTAAGGGAAAACAGGCTTTACCAGGCCGACTGGCTGATGCGGTTCTATGGTTTCCAGGCGGGAGAGATAGCAGATGAGCTAAACCCGCAGCTCGACCTCGAGATAGACCCTAAACTGGCGTGGGCGCTCAGGCACCCCGAAGCGTTCCCCGTAGACCTCAACAGGGCGGATTACAACCTTATCCTGCGGGTACCGGGCATCGGTGTCAAGTCTGCCCAGCTCATCGTGACCTCGCGCCGGAGCAGGCGCATAACAGCCCCGACACTTAAAAAAATAGGAGTGGTCATGAAAAAGGCGCAGTATTTCATAACCTGCGGTGAACTGCCCGTGGCGCAGACCGTGAACGAACTCCATCCAGATTTCGTCCGCAGGCAGCTCACGCTCAAGAAACCGAAGAAAAACGCCCAGGGGCAACTTACAATGGCTTTTCCCGAATGATATGACATGACGGTATTTTATTACGACAGGAGTTTCGAAGGTTTACTGACGGCGGTGTTCGATGCCTACTACCGCCGGCAGTTCCCTGATTTTGTGCTGGGCGAAGGACGGCAGGAGCCGATGTTCACCGAGGAAGTGCTCCATGTTTCTTCGGACACAGTGAAAGCCGGCCGCGTCTGGCGTGCGCTGGAGAAAAAGCTGCCCCGGTACATTATGAGCATGATAATGCACGTGTGGCTCTCGGAAGAGGAAGGCAGCGACGCACTGCTTTACCGGTATATCCGCAAAGTGTTCGACCGGCCGGCTGCTTTCATTGGCGATATGGGTGACGACGATGTTTTGCAGATGAAAAAACTGGGCCTCAAGGTTGCCCGTGAATCCGAGCGGCACCGACAGTTCGTCCGTTTCCAGCAGGCGTCGGACGGAACGTTCTTCGCCGGCGTCTCGCCGATATACAACTCCCTCCCCCTGAGCCTCGATTATTTTATCGACCGTTTCCGGGACCAGAAGTGGATCGTTTACGACATGCGGCGCGGATACGGTTACTTATACGACCTCGAAAAAGTGACGGAAATATCGCTTTCTGAAAAGGACGACCTCATCGACGGCAAACTGACGGACGAAATGATGGCCGCCGACGAAAAATGCTTCCAGGAAATGTGGAGAATCTACCATAAAGCGATAACAATCAAGGAGCGCATAAACCCAAAGCTCCAAAAGCAGTTCATGCCCCGCCGCTACTGGAAATACCTGACTGAAATGCAGTAGCTTCCCGAATTACCCCGGTTTAATTTATTCCCCTTACTTTACTTAAAATCACACGCCGCGATTCTATTATTTAGAGTCCGCTTGAATTTTACTGTTTAAATATATTATGAAGTTGTTGACTGCGCTACGTTTATCTATGTTGGCTTCGCCTTGCTCCTCCGTGCAGGGTATAGCGAAAAAGCTCTTTACACGTGCTTCATTCCCATAGTCCTGCCCGCTGCTCGACAGAATAAATAAACCCACCCTGTCCATGCTCCGCAGCGTCGGTTAATATGATTTTTTGAGCGCCGCCCGAACTACAAGGCGGTTACCTTGTGTCGAGGGTAGTGTAAAAAACAAACAAAAGAATCATAATAGATTAAGTAAATAATTTTCAGACAGACTTTAGGGGTTCGGCGGGGTTGGCTTAAAGTTTGCATAAGATCTGGAAAATGCAGCGACATTAAAAAGAAACTTTATTTCCGGCAACTTAATTTTAACTAATCGATTATGAAAAAAATTTACGTGCTTCTGATGGCGTTAATGTCACTTTCTTCCCTCAGCGCGCAGAAAGTAGGCATTAAAACCAATTTGCTCTACGATCTTACCACTACCGTTAACCTGGGCTTCGAGACGGCCCTTTCCAAAAAAATGACGCTCGATATTTCCGCCAACCTCAACCCGTGGGAGTTCGGAGAGAAGAGGCTGAGGCATTTTCTCATCCAGCCCGAGCTTCGTTACTGGACA
>CAKUKW010000302.1 GCA_934663885.1 uncultured Tidjanibacter sp. | reverse complement strand
ACTGCGGGCTACACCGGAAAGGATCGTTTACGTGAGCTGCAATCCTGCCACTCAGGCGCGCGACCTCTCCCTGATGGCTGAAATGTATAGGATCACGGCGGTGCAGCCCGTGGATATGTTTCCTCATACCCATCATGTAGAAAACGTGGTAAGACTGCAGAAAAAATAAAAGTTTGTTCCACTTTTGTGGATTTGTCACGTTTTTTGCATCTACAGTGTAGAACCATATAAAAACGAGCATTATGAAAAAAATGATTTTAGTGGCGGCGGCAGCCACAATGTTCTCTCTGGCCGCAAGTGCGCAGACCGACACCGCTTACCCAAGTTTCATACAGGTAACCGGACAGGCCGAACTGGAAATCGAGCCCAATGAGATCTACATCAAGATTATTATAGACGAAAGTACTTCCAAAGGTAAGGTTACTGTAGCCGAACAGGAAAAGAAAATGATCGCCGAATTGAAAAAGCTCAGGATAGATACGGATAAAGATCTCAAAGTGGGCGACATGAGCGGCGAACTGCAAACATACGTCCTGCGCAAGGATAAAGTGCAGACATCGAAAACCTACATTCTCAAAGTGGACAGCGCCGACATGCTGGGGAAAGTATTCAAATCACTTGCCGATATCAATATCAACAATATGAGTATAAGCAAAGTCACGCGCTCAGACCTTGCCCAGCTCAAAACACGCCTTCGTACAGAAGCGATGAAGGACGCAAAAGCTAACGCAGAAACCCTCGCGGCCGCAATAGGCCAGAAAACGGGCAAAGCCTTCAATATAACCGATTACAACTCATTCTCAGGCGGAGAAATTATGTACGACTACGCACCCGTCAGCAGGATGAAAGCGGCGGGAACAGCTATGGAGCAGGAGGAAGACGACAGTCTCGTATTCCGTAACCTGAAACTGAATTATACTGTCAACGCCAGGTTCGTACTGGAATAATGAAACCCTCCCGAAACCGCCAGGCACCGCATGAAATATTATAACAGGATATGGCGATAAACCCGTCCATTGAAAAAACGGCAGACGGTTCCGATACACTGAGGCACCCCGTAACAGGCGATACATACCACTCGTTACGGGGTGCTCTCGGAGAAGCGCTCCATGTATTTATCGAAAAAGGGGTTGCGGCAGTGGTAAAATCGGAGTTATCTGTGCTCGAGATTGGGTTTGGGAGCGGCCTGAATGCATGGCTGACACTTGAATACGCGGGCAGGCTTGGGATAACAGTGCAATACACGGGAGTAGAGCTATATCCTGTCAGCACCGATGCAGTCCGCAGGCTGAATTATACGGATAACCCGTTGTATATGGCCCTCCACGAATGCCCGTGGGAGATGCCTGTGCAAATAACCCGCTGTTTCACACTGACTAAAATGGCAGCTGATTTTGCGGCGATGGGATTTAACAGTACCTTTGACATAGTGTATTTCGACGCTTTCGCTCCCGACACGCAGCCGGAATTATGGACCGTAGAAATATTTTCGAAACTGTACTGCGCAATAAACCCCGGAGGCATACTCGTTACTTATAGTGCGAAAGGCTCTGTAAAACGTGCGCTCCGGGCTGCGGGTTTTGAAGTGGAACGACTCCCGGGAGCCCTTGGGAAAAGACATATGCTGCGGGCAATTAAAAAGATTTGACAATATGGAAAATAAAGATTTCGGATTCAGGTATACTCATTACGATTCGCCCGACGATTTCGGCACAGATGAGAAGAGAGTCATAGACGCGGCGAAAAAGGCATGCGATGGCGCCTATGCCCCCTATTCCAATTTCCGCGTCGGTGCGGCTGCTCTGCTGGAAAGCGGAAAGATAGTTACAGGGAACAATCAGGAGAGTGAAGTATTTCCGGCAGGGATATGTGCCGAACGTAACCTCCTCTTCCACCATCTGGGAACCGACCCGCAGGACAGGATTGTAATGCTGGCGATAGCATCCATGCCGGACGAGCGCGAATGCTACCCGTGCGGGATATGCCGCCAGGTACTGAACGACGTACAGAAAAGGCAGGGTAAGGCTTTCAAGGTCATTATGACC
>CAKUKW010000301.1 GCA_934663885.1 uncultured Tidjanibacter sp. | reverse complement strand
GCGCCGCGCAGTTGCTTGGCAGGGGATACATAGTGGCAGGCGATATCAAAAACGGCATTCTGGTGCCGGAAGACAGCGATAAACTGCTGCCTCCTCCGGGATTATACGCAGTAAGGCTTGAGTACGATGATTTTAAAGAAAATGACACACTTAAAATAGACCATGAAGGCGTCATGCACCTTGAAAAAGAATGTAAGAACTGCAAGGATGCACTGGTAACGTTCGGTTAGATTACCTGTTATGAATACAGTGGAAGGCGAAGTCAGAATGAGGGTTCGGTACAAGGATACCGACAAGATGGGCGTCATGCACCATTCAAATTACGTGAACTGCTACGAGTCGGCCCGTACCGAACTTTTGCGCGAACGGGGCATCTCATACAGGGAAATGGAAGAACGGGGCGTTATGCTTCCCGTCAGGGAAGTTTATATGAACTATCTCTCCCCTGCCTACTACGACGATCTGCTGACTGTCCGTATACGCGTTGCAGAGGAGCCGCGCGTAAAGCTTGTATTCGACCATGAAATATACAATGAGGCAGGCGAGCTTATAAATACGGGGAAGGTGGTGCTTGTTTTCGTAAATGCCGAAACCCGTCGCCCGTGCCGTGCACCGCGGTGGTTCCTGGAACTGTTCGGTTATTGAGAATCTGTTCACATTTTATTGATAACAGATTTATTGAATAATTTTGAGCACACCCTGATTGTAGGTCCGGCGTATTGTGCGCCGGGGAAAATATATGGCTCTGATATAAAACCGTCGTGATATGGAAATGAGTAAGAAGCGGTTTGTCGCGCTTATAATCGTTTTTTTCGTTTGCGTTGCCGTTGTGGTGCTGGCAAACGTCATTAAATGGCCCGGCTATAATTACGTCATGGTGTTGCCGGTGCTTTACCTGGCCGTCGTGACCTTGGTAATAGGAAAGGGCAGGGATATATGGCTTCCGTTGGGTCTGCTTTTATCTGCCGCAGGAGATTTGGTGGGGGCTATGGGGCTTTTCATACCTCAGGTAGGATGCTTCGCCCTCGCACATGTCTGCTATATCGTTTACTTCCTTCGCAGCTCATGGCTGAGGCCCGCATTGCTTCTTGCATGCCTGGTGGTGCTTGCCGCCGCGGTAGGATTGGGGTTCGTTATCCTGCCGCATATAGTAGTCACCGCGGAAAAGATCGCCGTGGTGGTTTATATAGTGCTTATTTCGCTCATGGCAATGTCGGCCATCCTATGGCGTAAAGAGAACAAAGGCTGGTATATTGCCGCCGCCATGCTGTTTATGGTTTCCGACGCGGTGATCGCTTTTAACAAGTTTGTGAACCCGGTACCCTGGAGCTCCGTAATAATAATGTCCACCTATTATTCGGCACAGGTTATATTCGCAGGCGCATACCTTTCGCGTTTCATGAGGGACAGGAAATTCAATCCCGCCATCAGGGCCTGAAAAATTAAAATTTAGATATTCGGGAATGACGGCGGCTATAGGCTCCCAGGGAGCTTCACTCATCGAGAGGGAAAACAACGAAAGGATCGCCGCCCTCGTCCTGGAAGGAACAATGGAGTCTTTCGGTGGCCGCATCGCCGCCCTGAACAGGCCGCCTGTTAGGCAGTATGTGCCTTTGCCGCATTCAGCTATAGAAAATGTGCCGGCACTCCGTTAAATAAAATTGCTTTTCATCCACTCCGAGGAGAATCCGAACCCGATGGGGCGCTCAGGCTGTATGATTCGGCCGTATTTGAAAAAGAATTCTGGTTATTTGAGGGCTCACATGTAATGGCCCCCGTGCTATCCCGAAGAACTGTCCGGGCGCATAAAACTGCTTGTCGAATAGGGGATCAACACCGGGATAGGAAACTTCCGGCCAACAGGCCCGATATAACTGCTCCTCTATTTCTTTAGCACTGTGCAGTCTATGAAAAGCGTATAGGTTTTAACCTCCGAGTTGGTAACTACTTTCACCGTATTCTGGAATTCGCCCGTTTCTTTTTTAGCGGTATAGGTTACCTTAATGATGCCGCTTTCGCCGGGGTGTTCGCGCAGGTATTGCAGTACGAAATCATCCTTGCGGCGGGTGCGCTCGACCT
>CAKUKW010000300.1 GCA_934663885.1 uncultured Tidjanibacter sp. | reverse complement strand
GTCTCCTTCAGGGCAGCGAATTCCCGCGCAACCTTATATAATTCATAGGCCTGTTCCGAATTGGTCTGGTAAAAAGATTTCGGACCTATTTTAAACCGAAGGCCCTCCATTTCTTCGAAAATATGATCCCGTCCGCCGAAAAGTGAAGCCTCCAGGTCGCCTGTAGAGTCGTTCAATTTCCCGTTAATGATGTACATCAGCGAAGTTATTTCGGGGAACCTTTTCCCGAGATGTCTCATAAGCGCGGTTATTTTTTCCGTGTCGTCCCAAGAGAAAACTATGATAACCATAACTTCACCCGTGGAGGCCGTGCGTATTATTATGTTCCTCATCAGGCCCGTATGCTCGCGGATATTGTAGAAAGGATAACCATTTTCCTCACAGAAACGTTTTACTTCGAGCCTTATCGGGTTGGAGGGGTCGGCCTGCAGCCAGCATTTTTGTATGTCCAGCACCTTGTCGAACATTCCGGGAATATGGAATCCCAGCGCGGGACCGGGCTCTATCTCGCTGCCGGAGGCGATTTCCTCGTATGTCATCCAGCGCCGGGGAGCAAAAGTGTATTCCAGTTTATTTCGATAAAATGTCGTTTTGGCCGAGCCGATTACAGGCATTATGCATGGGATGTCAAGTTTCCCGATGCGGACGAGCTGGCCGGCCACCTGCTCCTGTTTGAATTTCAACTGCTCAGGGTAGGGCAGGTTCTGCCACTTGCAGCCGCCGCAAACCCCGAAATGCTCACAGAAAGGCTGCTCACGATTAGGCGACTTTTTTACATATTTGACGACCGTGCCCTCCATAAACTTCCGCCGCTTACTGCGTATCTGCACATCCACGATGTCGCCGGGAACTGTCATGGGCACGAAGACCACTATGTCGTTGTGTCTCCCCAGCGCCTTCCCTTCAGCCGCCAGCGTCGTTATTTCGAGCCCCTCTATAAGGGGGTAGTTATGTTTTTTCCTTGCCACTTCGATATCTTTTAGGCTATAAAGGTATGTGGTTTCGGGGATACGGCAAAATTTTCCTACATTTGTGGAACAGACAAAACAGGTAGTTTTTATGAATATAGCGAGGTTGGTGTTCAATCCTTTTCAGGAAAACACTTATATACTTTGGGATGAGACAGGCGAGTGTGCGGTCGTCGACGCGGGCAATTATAACGGGAAAGAGGATGGGACGCTTGCGGGATTTATTGGGGAAAAAGGATTGAAACCGGTTCTTGCGCTCAATACGCACGGGCATGTAGATCATATTCTTGGCGTACCTTATATGAAGCGTAACTTCTTGTCTGATTTCGCCCTTCATTCAGGCGATAATTTCCTTGTCTCAACGGCTCCCGAGCACGGCAGGCTTTACGGCTTCAATATGCAGGAAACCCCTTTGGCGGACATCGACCTGAAAGATATGGAAGAAATAAAATTCGGGAATACGACTCTGCATATTATACACACTCCCGGGCATACTCCAGGGCACGTTTGTTTCTACGAGCCCGAAAATAAGCTCCTGTTGAGCGGCGATACCCTTTTCCGCGAAAGCATAGGGAGGACCGACCTCCCCGGAGGTGACTACGGCTGGATAATGAAAAGCATTTTAAACAATATCCTGCCTCTGGGTGAGGATGTAATATTTTATCCGGGCCACGGGCCTGAAAGCACGCTGGGCCATGAGATGTTATATAATCCTTTTATAACGGAAGTTATGGGGGGTGAAGTAAGCCCGTACTGAAAATGAGGATAGATATACTAAGCGTAGTTCCCGAACTTCTGGAATCACCACTTAACCAGTCGATACTCAGGCGCGCCCAGGACGCGGGTCTGGTGGAGATTGTCGTACACAACATCCGCGACTATGCTGCCGACAAACACCGCAGGGTGGACGATTATCCTTTCGGGGGCGAGGCGGGCATGGTTATGAAACCGGAGCCTGTGTTCAATGTTATAACAAAGCTGCAGGGGGAGAGGAGATATGACGAAGTAATATATACCTCGCCAGACGGCTTGCAGTATAAACAGTCGGACGCTAACCGCTTGTCTACGCTCGGTAATGTTATTATACTTTGCGGTCACTACAAAGGGCTTGATTACAGGATAAGGG
>CAKUKW010000299.1 GCA_934663885.1 uncultured Tidjanibacter sp. | reverse complement strand
TTGTAAAGTAGTCGTGAGATACGAAGTATCTCCGGAAGGTTCTTTGGTTCTTTCTTACAAGAAAGAATAGAACAACTAATCCCTATAGTTTTCTTAGGGGTGGAAGAGGGTTTTTTAGGCGGAGCGTACGATATTGACGCCTTTGAGGTGTTTCGCCCATTTATCCTGTGCCCGGAGTATTTGTTCGAGGATATCGCGGACACATCCTTTGCCGCCTCCGAATTCCGAGACGTAAATCGAAACGTCTAATATTTCGCTCGCGGCGTCGGAGGGGCACACGGGCATGCCAACGGCCTGCATACACTCCAAATCGGGAATGTCGTCACCCATGAAAACCAGGCGGCGCAGGTCCAGGCGGTGGCGCTCCACGATATCTTCCAGCACGGACAGTTTGTCGGCTATGTTCATGTGGAGCTCGGTGACCCCGAGGTACCCGAAGCGTTTGCGCAGGATATCGCCCCGTCCCCCGGTGATAATGAATATCTTCATTCCCTGGGCTATGGCATAACTCACCGCATAGCCGTCCTTAGCGTAGTATTCGCGCAGGAAGTCGCCGTCGGGAAGGGGAATTATACCCCCGTCGGTGAATACCCCGTCGACATCCAGTATTACCGCTTGCGCATTCGCTATTTCTTCTTTGAAGTTTCCCATATACTTTGGCTGATTTTTTCGTAGATTTTCCTGTGTAGCTCTGCCAACCCCTCATGCCCGCTTTTATCGTCCGCGAGTAGCTTCAGGTGGCGGTTTACCGTCGCCATGTCGCCGCGTACGGCAGGGCCCGTCTGGGCATCCACGGGTGAACACAACGCAACTGCCTTGGCGGCTACCTCCGTTATAAGCGGTTTTACGGTATCGAACGGAAGTCCGGCGTCATTCAGTATTTCTTCTGCGACAACGTACATGTGGTTTGTAAAGTTGGCTGCGAATACCGCTGCGAGATGTATTTTTTCGCGTATTTCGGACGATGCTTCCGATACTGTTCCGGACAGTTTTTCCGACACGTTTCTGATAACTTCTTCCGCGCGCGTTGTAGTATATTCTATAAATAATGGTATCCGGGAAAAATCGACTTCGCGGCCCTTAGAGAAGCTCTGGAGAGGGTATAGAACTCCGCGGTTCTTTATCAGCGGTGATATTGCTTCGATTCCCGTGCTGCCCGCCGTATGAACCACCACAGCTTCGGGCGGTACGTTTATCCGTTCGGACAACTTCGCAATAGGCCCGTCGGCGATAGCCATAATATAGAGGTCGGCCACAGCCAATTCTTCCGGAGAATCGGTGTACGGTACCCCTGCAAGACGGGCCAGTTTTTTGCCTTCTTCCTTATTGCGGGAGTATATCTGGACGAGTTTTATGTCGCTGCCTTCTTCCGAAATCCGCGCGAGGGCGGGTGCAAGGGCCCATGCGAGGTTGCCGCTACCTAATATCACCAATCTCATTTTCCAACAGGGTTAATAACGGGACGTTTGTTTTGGACTGCGATACTTTTTCCTTAATTTCATTCAGTATTCGGTTTACCGTATTCATTTCGGGTACATCCGAATCGGGATCGATGATGTTACTCCCCGTGCTTTCCACCGTTTCCAGTACACCGTAGAATGTCATGCGGCTTACCTCGTGGGCGGGAATGAACCGTCGGACCTTGCCGCTCTCGTCGTTACGTATTGTAACTATAAGGCCCGCATTCTCGAGGTCGTTTATAACGTCGCGTACGATCCTCAGGGGCAGTTTCAGGTATTTGGCTATCTGTTCGGAAGTGGGGAGGTCGGAGTCGCTGACGAAGTGTTTGGCAATGACGATCATTACCGCGACCGTTATTTTGCGCCTGTTGTCGTAATTGACCCTAAGCGAGTCCATCTCCAGCCTGTAGCTGTCGATATTCTGCAAAGAGAATGATATCTCCGCTCCCATCAGTATTATGATCCAACTCGTCTGAAGCCATATCAGGAAGAGCGGTATCGACGCGAAACTGCCGTAGATTATGTTGTACGCGTTGACGCTGTTTTGTATATAGACATATATTACCTGAAATACCAGGAATCCCACGGAGGCTATCGCTGCGGCGTTGGCGGCGTTACGGAACCTGACCTTGGTG
>CAKUKW010000298.1 GCA_934663885.1 uncultured Tidjanibacter sp. | reverse complement strand
GGTTTATAGCTACCGCGCGTGCAATCTCGGTACGGCGCCTTTCACCCCCGGATAATTGAATACCCTTGCTCTTACGTACTTTCTCAAGGCCGAATTCGGCGATAAGGCTTTCCACCCGCTCTTTCTGGTATTCTTTCGAGAAGTCGGTCATTTCCAGTACGGCTTTTATATTGTCCTCGACACTCAACTGGCGGAAGACCGAGGCTTCCTGCGCAAGGTATCCCACGCCCATCTGCGCCCTTTTGTATACGGGTAGTTTGGTGATATCGTCTGCGCCGCCCTGTTCGTTCTCAAGGAATATCTGGCCCTCGTTCGGCTTTATAAGTCCCACTATCATATAAAAGGTAGTGGTTTTTCCGGCGCCGTTAGGCCCCAGAAGGCCGACTATTTCTCCCTGGTTTACCTCTATCGATACATGGTCGACGACTGTGCGTGATTTATATTTTTTTACTAGGTCGGTGGTGTAGAGCCTCATTGGTAGCAAATTTTGAAAATTTTTTACAAAGTTAGATAAATCTTAGAAAAAAGGTTTATCTTTAGGTTGTATATAAAAGGATACCCAAAAATATTTTAAGCTATTATTTCCTGTTCGGCCGGAGCTGGCGTTCCGGTTTTGCATTATAACGGCCGAAAGGATAATAAATTATTTACACGACAGATAAATGAACAATATAGAAGGTGCGTTGCTGAAGGATAAGCTGAAGGAGTACTTCGGAT
This sequence comes from uncultured Tidjanibacter sp., assembly GCA_934663885.1. GTDB lineage: Bacteria > Bacteroidota > Bacteroidia > Bacteroidales > Rikenellaceae > Tidjanibacter. The sequence continues at coordinate 1,384 of CAKUKW010000298.1, read as the reverse complement.
TCTCTTCTTTTAAGGGGAACCAGGAGGCCGTTATCCGTAATGTGCTTGAAGGAAAAGATACTTTTGTGCTGATGCCTACAGGCGGTGGCAAAAGTTTGTGCTACCAGTTGCCTGCATTATTGATGGAAGGGGTGGCTATAGTTATTTCACCGCTTATAGCTTTGATGAAGAACCAGGTCGATGCCATGAGGACGTTCAGCCATCATAGCGGCGTGGCCCATTTCCTTAATTCTTCGCTCAACAAGGCAGCCGTGGCGCAGGTAAAGGAGGACGTTTTGTCGGGGAAGACGAAACTCCTCTATTTCGCCCCCGAGTCGCTCACTAAAGAAGATAATATCGCTTTCCTGAGGAAAATAAAGGTTTCGTTCTATGCTATAGACGAGGCGCACTGTATTTAGGAATGGGGACATGACTTTCGCCCTGAGTACAGGCGTATAAGGCCTATAATGAATGACATAGGTCGTGCTCCGTTAATAGCTCTTACAGCCACCGCCACGCCCAAGGTACAGCTCGATATACAGAAGAACCTCGGGATGTTGGACGCCGAAGTTTTCAAATCTTCTTTCAACCGTCCGAACCTTTATTACGAAATAAGGGCGAAGAACGACGTCAACCGCGATATCATAAAACTCATCAAGCAGAATGAAGGGAAATCGGGTATAGTTTACTGCCTGAGCAGGAAAAAGGTTGAAGAACTTTCGGAGTTGCTTGTTGCCAATAATATCAAGGCATTGCCCTACCACGCTGGAATGGATGCTTCGGCAAGGGCCAACAACCAGGACGCTTTCCTGATGGAGGAGGCCGATGTGATAGTCGCGACCATAGCTTTCGGAATGGGCATAGATAAGCCGGACGTGCGTTATGTAATACATTACGACATTCCCAAGAGCCTGGAGGGATATTACCAGGAAACCGGGCGCGCGGGCCGTGACGGAGGCGAAGGTAAATGCATAACTTTTTACAGTTATAAAGATATCCAGAAGCTGGAGAAATTCATGCAGGGCAAACCGATTGCCGAGCAGGAAATAGGTAAATTACTCCTGTTGGAGACGGTTTCTTATGCGGAAAGCTCGATATGCAGGCGTAAAACGCTTCTCCATTATTTCGGAGAGGAATATACCGAGGATAATTGCGGCGCATGCGACAACTGCCTCAATCCTAAACCAAAGGTTAATACTAAAGAGCAGGTGCTTCTCATGCTGCAGGCGCTCAGATTTATCGGCGGCAAGTTCAAAATGGACTACCTTATAAACCTTTTGACAGGCAAGAATAACGCCATGCTTAAGTCGTACGGGCATAACAAGAGTGAATTTTTCGGTGCGGGGGCAGAGCAGTCCGACCGTTTCTGGGGTGCGGTTATAAGACAGGCGCTGATACAGGGACT
>CAKUKW010000297.1 GCA_934663885.1 uncultured Tidjanibacter sp. | reverse complement strand
TCCTTGGTCGATAACATTATTTTATTTTCTCTAAGCTCTACCATGACTTCCTGTCCGGGTAAAACCTCTTCGTTTATTATCATCTCTGCCAGCGGCTCTTCAATCCTTTCGAGCACCAGTCTCTTGAGCGACCTGACACCATATCTGGGATCGTGTCCCATCCTTGCCAGTTCATCCCTTACTTTCTTTCCGACTTTGAACTTATAGCCCATTGCCATAGCCCTGCGGTGGAGAGGCCCTATCTCGAGGTCGACTATACGTTTTATATCTTCGAGCGAAAGCGTATTGAATACGGCGATATCGTCTATGCGGTTTATGAACTCCGGTGCGAACATATCCTCGAGTGATTCCCTGTAGTCGCACCTGTCGGCACCCAGCTGTATTGTTTCGCACTCGTCGGCGCCGTATCCTATTACAGGCATTTTTGATGCCACTCTGCGCGAACCGACGTTCGAGGTCATGATAATTACCGTATTGCGGAAATCCACCCTTCGTCCGCTACCGTCCGTGAGCTGCCCCTCGTCGAATATCTGGAGCATTACATTGAACACGTCCGGATGCGCTTTTTCGATCTCGTCGAAAAGGATTACCGCGTAAGGCTGGCGGCGAACCGTTTCGGTCAGCTGGCCTCCTTCGTTGTAACCTACATATCCCGGAGGCGACCCGATGAGCCTGCTCACGTTGTGCTTCTCGCTGTATTCGCTCATATCTATGCGTACCAAGGCATCGGGCCTGTCGAACATCCATTTCGAAAGTTCCTTGGCGAGTAGGGTTTTGCCCACTCCGGTCGGCCCTACGAACATGAATACTCCTATTGGCTTGTTCGGGTCTTTGAGGCCAGCGCGCGAACGTTGTATCGATCTGGCGACTTTGTTAACCGCCTCGTTCTGGCCTATGACTACCGACGATAGGCGCGTCCCTATTTCCCGGAGCTTTGTTTTTTCGTCCTGCGAGACATCCTGTACGGGAATACCGGTCATATTGCTCACAACCTCACGTATATGCTCCGGCGTAATATCTGCAGGATTGAGGTTGGACTGGCGGCGCCAGTCGGCACGTATTTCCTTTATTTTGTCTGCCAGGGCCACTTCCTTCATGCGCGCTTTAGCCGCTTTCTCATAGTTGAGATCGGCCGCCGCACGACGCTTTTCCTCTGTAGCTTTGGAGAGCGCTTCATCGAGCTCCTTCAGAATTCCGGGCTCGGAGCCGGAAGAAAGGCTCGCTTTCGAGCCCGCTTCATCGAGAACGTCGATAGCCTTGTCCGGGAAATGCCTGTCGGTAACGTACCTGTCGGTAAGTTCAACGCATTCCCTGACCGCCTCATCACTATATTTTACATTATGGTGTTTTTCGTATGTACCCTTTATGTTGACAAGTATATTTAGCGTATCTTCTTTCGAGGTCGGCTCTACTATTATCTTCTGGAACCTGCGCTCGAGGGCACCGTCCTTTTCTATGCTTTCGCGGTATTCGTCCAGCGTTGTCGCGCCGATGCACTGGATATCGCCCCGGGCCAGCGCCGGCTTGAGTATATTGGCTGTGTCGAGGCTGCCCTGTGTAGAGCCCGCGCCTACTATGGTGTGTATCTCATCGATGAAAAGGATAGTATTCTTGCTTTTCGCCAGCTCCTTCATAAACGCTTTTATCCGCTCCTCGAACTGTCCGCGGTATTTGGTCCCCGCCACGAGCGAAGATATATCGAGTGAGAAAAGTTTTTTCCCGTAAAGCGAATTCGGAACGTCACGGGATACGAGCCTGAGGGCAAGTCCTTCGGCTATCGCGCTTTTACCTACCCCTGCCTCACCTATCAGTACCGGATTGTTCTTTTTCCTGCGGCCGAGTATCTGGATCATACGGTCGATTTCTTTTTCACGGCCTATCACAGGGTCTATTTTACCCATGAGCGCGGCTTTGGTGAGGTCGGTGCCGTATTTCTCGAGACCTGAGACTGCTTTCCGCGTACGGACAGCAGCGGCTTCACCACCCATCTCGTCTTCATTTTCTTCTTCTGCAGAGTAATCCCTGTCCATGTCGCCAGTTTCTTCCTGCTCTTTCATGTAATCCATGCTCATGCGGTAAGCGAGCTGCGGATCGCTGAATAACCCGCAATGTGT
>CAKUKW010000296.1 GCA_934663885.1 uncultured Tidjanibacter sp. | reverse complement strand
GTTCGGGATCTATCTCTCGAATGTCGCCTTCAAGGCAATAATAATCCTCCTCTTCGTCCTCCTCGGCGGCAGCTATTTCCGCCTCCTCTATGCTGGCGACGATATCGGCCTCCTGTTCGACTTTGCTTTTTTCATGCCTTTGCCTGCCTTTAGCTTTCACATTGGAGATCGCCGCCTTCGCCTTTTCCCTGCGGGATGTTTTGGAAACCGAATAATCCTCCGGAAGCTCGGCGGCATTGGTGGAAATGAACAGTATCTTATCCCCAACTTCTATCTCCGTATCGCCTTTTGGAACTATGTAATTATCCCCGCGCCGGATCATCATCACCAGTGTATTGGGTTTCAGTTTTATATCCTTTAGAGTATTACCTCCGGCAAGGAAATCGGCTTTGACCTCCATTTCGGTAAGGGCGGCCTTCATCTCTTCGGGAATGTCTATATCGAACCCTGCCTCCTCGATGTCGGTCGAAAGTTTCAGCAATTTTGCCATGGGGCTCACGGTTGTTCCTTGCACCAGGAGCGACACTATCGTAATAAAAAAGACCGTATTGAATATGAGGTTGGCATGCTCAAGCCCGGCCACCAACGGGTATGTGGCAAAAATTATAGGTACGGCCCCCCTCAACCCCACCCACGAAACATACATCTTAGCCTTCAATGTGAACTTCCTGAAAGGCGCCATGCAAAGGAACACTGAAGCAGGACGTGAAATAAGTATCATGAAAACTCCCACCATAAGACCCAGGATGGCAACTCCCAAAAGTTCGCTGGGGTTCACAAGCAGACCGAGCATAAGGAACATCACTATCTGGAACAGCCATGTGAAACCGTCGAAAAATGTGGAGAGGCTCTTCTGGAACTTTATCTTGTGGTTCCCCACTACAAGTCCCGCTATATAGACGGCGAGGTATCCGTTACCCCTGATAAGGTCGGTAAAAGAGAATATAAAGAATACCATGGCCAGCAGCAGTACCGAATACAAAGACTTGTTCTCGAGGTTTATCATATTTATAACCTTCACAGCAAGCTGTCCGAGGAGGAACCCTGCCAGCGCGCCGATTATCATCTGTGTGAAAAACATGAGGACAGCGCCCCCTATACTCATATCGCCGGAAGTTATCATCGTGATGAGCAGTATCGTGAGGATATATGCCATCGGGTCGTTACTACCGCTCTCCAGTTCGAGAAGGGGACGCAGGTTCTGCTTCAGTCCCTGTTTCTTGGCGCGCAGTATCGAGAACACGGATGCGGAATCGGTTGATGACATAACGGACGCCATCAACAGACATTCCAGAAAGCCTATATTTATACCTATTATCCCGCATATCCAGTATATGAAACACCCTGTAAGCAGGGCCGTCAGTAAAACCCCGACCGTCGCCAGGACGACACCCGGTGCGGCGACGGGCTTTATTTCAGAGTATTTGGTTTCCATACCGCCCGAGAACAGTATGATGCTCAGGGCGAGCATACCGATGAATTGCGCTATTTCAGGATTATTGAACTGGATGCCGAGCCCGTCGCTGCCGAAAAGCATACCTATAAACAGGAACAGAAGCAGGGCCGGGGTACCCACCTTGGGACTCAGCTTCGCGGCAAGGATACTGATAAAGAGCAGCATGGCGCCGATCAACAATATATTCTCCGTGCTCAATATCAGTTTTATCATACCGTGAAACGTGTTACAGCCTGGTAAATAATTTCAGTAATATCTTTAAACAGACTCTAAAATTTTGAGGAATAATAATGATAACTGCCGGGAAACGATTTTATTATGTTTTCCGGACAGCAACCCACAAATTTAAATATTTTCCCGGAAAAAAGCAATCCCGCCTGTACGGTTACCCATTAAACCGGCGGCAATTACCTGTTTTGAGGTACAAAAGTATAGATAATACGTCCTTCCTGCTTGGCCGGGGCCCCGGGATAAACATTGAAACGGCTTTTGTATGCGGCCGAAAGGGCTGTATCTGTCATGCATTTGTCGGCTGCCGAGAAACCCTTGACAACCGCCGCCGCTATGACCACGCCGCTGCGGTCGACGACGACGTCAACTATCACCCTGCCGCCCGAGCGGCACTGGTAGGCAGGCACGAACAGGTTCACCGCATCCCTGGGC
>CAKUKW010000295.1 GCA_934663885.1 uncultured Tidjanibacter sp. | reverse complement strand
GGGACGGTCCCGCTATAATTCCGAAACCCGCATATATGGGATGTTTTATAAGCTCCTTGTTGAGGTCCACAAGAGTTCTGGCATCATCCTCTCCGTCCGGGGTATATCCCCAGCGGATCGCCCTCTTTTTTGTGAGTTTCTCATCTTTGCGCCTGACACCCCAACGTGGAAGTGTGCGCCGCCCCCGGTCTCTGCGAAGAATGAAAAGTGTGGTCACTATTCCCATCACATAAGACGAGCATTCCTTGTCCAGCATTTCTATATTTGAATCAGCTCCATCGATAAGGCAATAGAGTCATTCCCGCCGGTCAATAAACTTCAATAGCACTTCGCCATCAATATTGCAGACAGCCAGGTCGCCTTTTCGTGGCCGAAGCGATGAATCGAAAAGCAAAGCATCGCCCGGTGAAAGGTCGCCTTCCAGTAGGTCATAACCCTTCACCCGAGCATAATAAGTATTACCCGAGTCTTTGATGAATATATCGTTCAAATCTATTCTGTCGCCGGTGTAATCCGTTGCCGGCGACGGGAAACCCGCCGAAAAAGCGCCCATAATCGGAACAGACGCCATTGGTGCGGCAGGGTCTATTTTATATATTTCCAGTTGTTGCATGATTTTTCCTACAATAATGGGGACACAAAACATTCCGCAGATAATCCGCGAAAACATAGCAGTCAATATGTTAAATTTGGAAACCAGTGCAAGAATCTGCACTGAAAAGGGGTTATATTACTTTCTCTTTTTATCCTGTCCTCCTGATGATATGTCATAATAACGAAAAAAGGCATAATGATATTTCATTTGGACTGTTTAGCTAATGTCCCAAAAATTATTTAGGCTATTCCCAGCTAATACCCTTTTTATAGCTATATTTGTGTATATAATTGAAAAGCAGTGTGCTGTTGGGTATCCCGGCAGGCACACTCAAGTTGCGTATTACACAGAGAAAATTTGGCGATTTTTTAATTAACGCAACAACACATCATAGCAACAAAGCAACGCCTCGCTAAAGGGTGTGGCTTCTGCTTGATTGTGTTGTGGGTTTGCCAAAGCCTCTCTGTGGTCAAGTTTGCGGTCATGCCCCTCTTGGCGAGGTTTTTTTCATGGCCGTCTCTTGACCCATAAGAGATGCTGTCATGAAACCTAAAAAAGAGAAAGAAGCCACCGGGTTTTCAGAAAACCCCTGGCTGCCGCAAGGCGAATGGTATTCCGTGGACCTCAGCTTCCTTTGGATCAAAGTATGGAGTGTACTGAAAGAATACTCGAAAAATGATTACCGTTGGAATTTCAGAAGCGACGGTATCGTAACCACTGATTCTGTAGAAGAGTTAAACCTCTATGCGGGTTACCTCTATGATCCGCCGAGCCGTCTGCTCCGGATTAACGGATATGACATTAAGGCAACCGGTAAAGTTGAATCTCCTGTAGCGGAAACCTACCGGGTCGAAATTATCAATCCCAATGAAATTTATCTTTACGATTTAGAAGAGGTCGAGGTCGAACCCGACGACTATTGCCTGCGCTGGCATATCAAGCGCATTCTCTATTGTTGAACTGCAACCGGGTTGCACAATACCTCTGAACCGTCAATCTATTTTCGCTCTGTAAAGAGTGAAACAGATGAGACGGTTTTCTTTTTGGAAAAAATCCGAGCAACGCGACTATACTTCCGCAGAGTTTGAAAATGCCGTAAACAAGGCATTGACTGCCGATGTGGTTAAAGACGCGACCTCGCGCCCCGCCATTTCACAGGAGGCATCCCTTAGCCTTTCGGCAGTATGGGCCTGTGTCAGGATTCTGTCGGAAACCGTCGGCATTTTGCCGATCCACCTCTACAAGCGCACCGACCGGGGACGCGAACGGCAATATACACATCCCTGCCACCATATTCTCCAGACTCCCAATTCCTATTCGAACAGATATGACCTGATGCATTTCCTGATGATCTCCGTGACGTTATGGGGAAACGGATATGTACGGATCTACCGTGACGTAAAGTATCGTCCGCAACGATTGAAGTTCTATCACCCCGCCAAAGTCGAGCCGGTATTGACCGATGACGATGTGTTGTTCTATCGCTTGAGCAATGGAGAGATCGTACCGAGCGACGATATGATACACCTG
>CAKUKW010000294.1 GCA_934663885.1 uncultured Tidjanibacter sp. | reverse complement strand
ATACGGGATAGTTCCCGAAGAGGTTTATACCGGCCTTAACTACGGCTCCGACCTTCATCGTCACGGTGAGCTTGACGCCGTGCTCAAAGCTTACATGGATGCCATTATCAAACAGCGTAACCTTACCACCGCATGGCAGGAAGGCCTTAACGGTATCCTCGACGCTTACCTCGGCAAGGTTCCAGAAAAATTCATGTTTAACGGCAAGGAGTACACTCCTAAGAGCTTTGCGGCTTCACTCGGCCTGAATATGGAAGATTACATTACTTTCACGTCTTATACTCACCACCCGTTTTACACTCAGTTCGTACTCGAAATACCCGACAACTGGGCATGGGGCCTTTCGTGGAACGTTCCGATGGAAGATATGATGGCAGTCCTCGACTATTCGCTTGATAAGGGTTACTCGGTTAACTGGGGCGCCGACGTTAGCGAAAGCGGCTTCCAGTACGCGAAGGGTTACGCGGTAGTTCCGACTACCAAACCGGAGGATATGACAGGCAGCGAAAGGGCTAAATGGGACAGCATGACACCGCGCGAACGCATGAGCATCGCTTCGACAACCATGGAGCCCGTTACGGAGATGAAAATTACGCAGGAAATGCGCCAGAAAGCTTTCGACAACTGGGAAACCACCGACGACCACGGCATGCTCTTCACGGGCGTTGCCAAGGACCAGACGGGCGCCAAATTCTATTATGTGAAGAATTCGTGGGATACCAACCAGCTTTATAAGGGTTATTTCTACGCGTCGGTTCCTTTTGTGGAGTACAAAACCATGAATATCACAGTTCATAAGGATGCCATTCCGAAGGAGCTCAAAAAGAAAATCGGCATTAAATAAGCACGTATCAGAGATGTAATAAAAGACGGCGGCTCTCGGGCTGCCGTCTTTTTTTTAAGTGTGCCGTCGTTAATAATGATTATCTTTACCGTGTAATAAAAAAGCATGGTTATGAAGTTGGATATATATCACGTCGATTCGTTTACAGAAAAACTTTTCGGGGGCAATCCCGCTTGTGTTGTGCGGCTGGATGAATGGCTGCCGGACGACATAATGCTGAAGATAGCTGGCGAAAACGCAGTTGCGGAAACAGCTTTCTTTATCTGTAAGGAAGACTTTTTTCTCCTGCGCTGGTTCACGCCCGATATAGAAATGGATCTCTGCGGCCATGCTACCCTGGCTGCCGCTCATATAGTAAGGACTGTTGTAGGGTGGAAAGAAAAAGTTATAACATTCGATACTGCCGCCGGAAAGCTCGGCGTTATATTTTCAGGAGGCATTTATTATATGGCCCTTCCGTCAAGGCCCGCCACTCAACGGGAACTGCCGGAGATTATAGCGGGTTCGCTGAGCATACAGCCGAATGAGGTGTTGAAGGCCCGTGATTATATATTGGTGTACCACTCCGAAGAAGATATAAGGAATATTACTATAAACAGGCTAATGTTCGACAGGATTAACCTCGGGCAGGGCGGGGTGGCGGTTACGGCTCCCGGAAGAAACTGCGATTTTGTTTCAAGGTTCTTTACCCCCCAGGCAACCATACTCGAGGACTATGTAACCGGCTCTGCACACTGCACATTGATTCCTTACTGGAGTGCGAGGCTGGGTCGAAGAACGCTGGTCGGAGAACAGATATCTTCACGGCCCGGCAGATTATATTGCGAAGATGCCGGCGCGAAGGTTAGAGTAGGAGGCAGTGCAGTGACATATTTTGCAGGAGAGTTGATTTTAGACGGTTTTATTTGATGTTTGCCGGGTTTTTATCTATATTTTTAAGATGTTTAATTTTGGATAGAAATTTATTTTTTTTGAAGAAATCTTATGAGAAATAACTACTGGCGAATTATTATTTTAACACTCTTCGGTGTATGTTGCCCCCTTGTGGCGATTTACGCGCAAAACGATGAAAACAAGGGACACCTGTCCGGAAGTTTTGAAACTAATACTATATGGTACATACCTGACAAGGTGGTAACTCCGAACGACCGTTTCGGCTCCAATAATTACCTTAAATTAGACTATTCACGCGGCAATTTCTCGGCCGGGTTCCAATATGAACTTTATGCTCCCGTGCTCCAGGGATTCAACCAGAACCTCAAGGGAGGCAAGATAACCAACAAGTTCGCCGCATGGTC
>CAKUKW010000293.1 GCA_934663885.1 uncultured Tidjanibacter sp. | reverse complement strand
GTACATGCTTCTGCCGGCAAATTATGAGTTGCCGCTACCCGATGGCAAATTAGCATAAGCCAGCGCGTAAAGCCTCATCTGTTTTACCATCGCAAGCAGTCCGTTGGAGCGCGTAGGGGAAAGATTTTCCCTCAGCCCTATCCTGTCTATAAAGTAGAGGTCGGCATCGAGGACTTGTTTCGGCGCGTGTCCGTTCAGTACCCTTATCAGTAACGCTATTATCCCCTTCGTTATTATAGCGTCGCTGTCGGCAGAGAAATATATCCGGCCGTCCTTCAACTCCGCGTCGAGCCACACCCTCGACTGACAACCTTCGATGAGGTGCTGTTCGTCACGGTGGGCGGGATCTATCGGTGGCAGGTTATTACCGAGCTCTATAAGGTAATCGTATTTGTCGAGCCATTCGCCGAAAACGGAGAACTCCTCTATTATTTCGTCCTGTATGGCATTAATTGATTCCTGTGACATCTTACGCTTTTTTGGGTTTGCAAAGATACTAATTATATGCCAATTTAGTTTACGGACGGCCTATAACATAGAGGAGAAATAAGACTTTTCTTCACTGAAATCGGATTCCGGCAGCAAGGCCTGTAACTCTTCAGCCAACGAAAGCATTTTATGTGCGAAAGCCCTACCGGCTTCTCCGCCGGGACGCATCATCTTGTGTCCCATCGCGGCGGAAAGTTTTTCCAACCTCGGAAGCATCTCCCGTGAATTTTCCTTAAGCGCCCATCCCGAAAATTTCTCCCAAATGTACGCGACCGCCGACGCCGACGGATGGACCATATCATCGGCATAAAACCGGTAATCCCGCAGGTCGTCCGCCACTATTTCCAGTGCAGGAAAATAGCACGCATTCCTATATACGGCAGTAAGATCTTCAGCCGCTACCCTCAGGATAGCCTTGCTCAGCGAATTCTCAGCAAAACCGTCTTTAAGATGGCGGACGGGGCTGACGGTTATGATAACTTTCTTCCCCTTAAAAACCCCTTCGAACAGGGGAGCATACATATCCACTATTCCTTCCGCGGTAAGCCTTTCGCGCACGAAGAGCTCAGCAGGCATCTTATGACAGTTGGCGACTACCTCCCCGGTAGATGCGAGCCTGTATATCCAGGCAGTACCGAAGGTTAGTATTATATAGTCGGCGGCGGCAAGCGCTTTGGCTCCTGCCATTGCAGCATCGTTAATGCCCGACAGGACTTCCTGCGGATCAGCCCCCGAAAAAGAGCCGTGGTGCTTCCAGCTAAACCACAGGCCGTTTTCATTTCGTATATCGGCACGGGCGTAAACCCGGCCCGCCGCGAGGTCGGAAAGCATCGAGGCCATTGAAGCCGGGTTGAAGAGTATACCGTAAGGATTACCGCACACATCGAACTTCAATTCGGACATCTTAGTGCAGATATTTTCAGAGAAACACGATCCGGCCATAAAGATTTTAGACGAATGATCGATGCTGAATGGGGCGCGTCCCAATTTTAATTCAGTACGGAAATCCATTTGCTATTTTACATTTTTAGCGACTTACAAAATTACGAAAACACGGCGGATTTCACTATATTTACAAAAAATAAGCGCCGTATGACACTCTTTCCGAACTGCAAGATAAACATAGGACTCGATGTGCTCCGCAAAAGGCCCGACGGATACCACGACATAGAAACGGTAATGTATCCCGTTTACGGAATCTGTGACAGCCTCGAAATAATCCGCAGTTCAGAGGCGGAAGCAGAATTGACCGGTTCTGGACTGCCTGTTGATTGCAGTCCTGGGGATAACCTTGTTATGAAGGCTTATCGTCTGTTGCGCGCCGAATACGGAATAGAAGGGGTAAAAATGCACCTGCACAAGAATATTCCCACAGGTGCCGGACTGGGAGGAGGCTCGTCGAATGCAGCATTTGCGGTGAAAGCCCTCGATTCTGTTTTCGGATTGGGCCTGACGACTGAAAAGATGGAATCGCTTTGCGCCCGACTGGGAAGCGATGTTCCGTTTTTTATCCGCAATACGCCGCAGTTCTGCTCAGGCCGCGGCGAAATAATGTCTCCCGTCGCAATGAGACTTACAGGAAAATACATCGCTATAGTAAAACCGGATGCCAATATTTCCACGGGTGAAGCCTATGCGGGCATAACCCCGTCGTCAGCAGGCATCGGCCTGGAAGA
>CAKUKW010000292.1 GCA_934663885.1 uncultured Tidjanibacter sp. | reverse complement strand
GTACCATGTGACGGGATTCTACGCGAACCAGCACGACAATTATATCCAGAACCATTACCAGCTCATCCTTAATCACAATATCAATTCACGGTGGAGGTTCAACGCCACACTCCATTACACCACGGGCGACGGATATTACGAGGAATACAAAAACGGCCGGACGCTGGTCGAATACGGCCTTGTACCTTTCCTGGCCTCCGACCCGTCGCTCCCCGATTACGCTGGCGCCGACGGCAAGGTTGAGAAAAGCAACCTCGTGCGGCGCAAGCAGATGCAAAACGGTTTCGGCGGCGGTGTATTCTCGCTCCAGTACACAGGAGATAAACTGCAGGCCACCCTCGGCGGAGGATGGAACCGTTATGCGGGAGAGCATTTCGGGCGTGTGATATGGATAAAGGATTATATCGGCGATCTCGACCCGTCGCACGAATATTACCGCAACGAAACCGACAAACGCGACGGCAATATATTCGTGCGCGCCAATTACGAGGCGTTCAGGGGATTCAATATTTACGCCGACATGCAGTACCGCCGCATACACCACCGCATCGACGGCAGGAACGACAATTTCGACTGGCGTGAAGGGGTTGAGGATATGCAGGAACTGAAGGTCAACAATATCTACAATTTCTTCAATCCGAAAGCTGGTATCTTTTATAATATAAACCGTGTTCATAACGTATACGCGTCTTTCGCGGTGGCTCACAAGGAACCGACACGCAATAATTTCACCGACGCGAAATTCGGCTCGGTTCCGAAACCGGAAAGGCTGTTCGACTACGAAGCTGGGTACGCCTACAACGGAAAAATCTTCCGGGCGGGTGTGAACCTCTACTATATGGATTACAAAGACCAGCTCGTGCTCACCGGGGAGACTAACGATATCGGCGAGCCTCTGTCGGACAACGTTGCAAAAAGTTACCGTGCCGGAGTGGAGCTAACCGCGGGAGTGAAGATCACCGAGTGGCTTCGCTGGGACCTGAATGCAACGTTCAGCCGCAACATAATTAAAGATTATACCGAATACCTGGACGATTACGACCGGAATTGGGAGTCGCTCTGGACGCAAACCTCAAACTATGTAGGCGAAACGACCATAGCCTATTCCCCCTCAGTGATAGCGGGAAGCCTTATTTCCTTAGAGTTCGGCGGTTTCACGGCATCTCTCCAGTCATTGTATGTGGGCAGCCAGTACGTTACGAACTCGAGGCAGGACGGTATCAGGGAAAACGGCGAATGGGTATTGGAACCGCTTAAGCTCGATGCCTACTTCGTAAATAACCTGCGTCTGGGATATACTTTCCGCCTGCGCGGAATGAAAAGCATAGAGATTGGCGTGGCAGTCAACAACCTGTTCAATGAAAAATACAGCAGCAACGGCTGGGGATACAGTTCGCTCATCCACAAGGAAGACGGCAGCACGGAGCGCTATAACGGAATGTACTTCTTTCCGCAGGCCGGAACGAATTTTCTCGTAAATTTGACCCTGAGATTTTAATTCGTAATTACTAATTTGCAATTGAATATAGACTGGCACATACTCGAAATAATAGGCGCATCCGTAGGGCTCGTCTACCTCTGGCTGGAATACAGGGCCAGCGTCTGGTTGTGGCTGACGAATATAATCATGCCGGCCATTTATATCTTCGTATACTATGAATCGGGGTTTTACGCCGACATGGGGATAAACATATATTACCTGGCGGCGAGCGTCTACGGCTGGGCGGTGTGGCTGGCCAAGGGGAGTAAGGAAAAGCCGATGCCCATTACTCACACACCGAAAAAATATATCCTGCCACTTTCGGCCGTCTCCGTCGCAGCGTTTGCTGTAATAGCATGGATTTTGATTACCTTTACGGACAGCACGGTGCCTTACGGCGACAGCTTCACCACGGCGCTGAGCATAGTGGCGCTGTGGATGCTGGCCCGTAAATACGTAGAGCAGTGGCTGGTGTGGATAGTAGTGGACGTCGTTTGCACGGGCCTTTACCTCTACAAGGGTCTCTACCCCACCGCAATACTCTACGGGCTTTACAGCATTATTGCCGTAGGTGGGTATTTCAAATGGAAAAAGATGATGAAAAACGAATCAATTTAAGAATTTAGAATTTAAAAATTGTAATTCATAATTTAATGAAATCATACTCCCTTCCCGACGGAAGCGAAAAATATGACGCGGTGATAC
>CAKUKW010000291.1 GCA_934663885.1 uncultured Tidjanibacter sp. | reverse complement strand
CCCGTACAGCTTACGCCGGTCCACCTTGAGAGGGGTGGCACTATAATCAGTGTTTCCTATTTTAAAAGTTAATTCCCGTGGCATGACTATTTGTGTTTGTGAAAGCGTATGCAAATTTTCAACCAAACAAACTTTAAACCGGTTATTGACCCAGTCAATAAGTCATACGGTTGCTTTTAAGTCATATTCGGAGGATACAAAGGCAGTGGATTTCAGATAGAGTCACGACGTTCGCGCACTTCCCAACTTTACAGTAAAGATTATCAGCACCCGTAAACGAATACGGGATATGTCCTTGTATGCTCCCGGAAAATTAAAAACAGCGAACGACGCATATCGCAACCGTCCGGAAAGATTTTTTACCGGTTGATTATAAAGATGCGGTTGCCAAAATACTTGAGCTGCTGGATCATGTCGGAAAACTTTTATTCATATCGGGCGGAGGGATAATACCAAATATACCCTTACTTTGGGCTACGGAGCGGGGAGGAAGGCGGCCTGCTTCGTAAGGTTGCCGTCCTCGCCCTCCCTGGGGCGATGGCCCTGCCGGATTTGAAGAAAGGCCCCATGCCGATGATTACTATTTTTGAGAAACTTAAAAACGATACGGCGAAATCCTTAACAATAATCTGGCATTATTAAATTTCATTGCTGTCAACTTTTAGGATTACTCCAACGAAAAAACTATATTGATTTCGGAGCTCACCCCCTGCTCTCCCGTTGGAACGGCCGAACCGGCATCCATAGCAAGCGCCTCTTCCTTAAACGCGAGGTTACTCCGGAATGCGCGGGTTTGGGCGACATCCCGGCTTACCACCTCCGAAATCGTCAATGCCTTTCCTATTTTGCGGCCGGAAAGTTCGGCGTATTGCCCGGCTTTATCGTAGGCTTTCTGATAAGCCAGTTGGCGGCTTTGTTTGAACAGTTCCGTCTTATTTTCGATGTCGAACTGGATATTCTGGACTTCAACCTTGTCTATGGCCGTGATCTTATCCAGAATCGACGAGAATCGTTCAGGTGCGTTTATCATGTCGTTAATGGTTACAACGATGGTCTGCTGCGCCCGTTGTCCGATCAGAACCCGTCCGCCGCTGCGGTATTCGTATTCCACGTCATAGTTAAGCGATATGGTTTTCACGAATTTATCCTCGACGTTCTCTTCCCGCAGGATGCTCAGTATCTGCTGCATGGTTTGTTCCACTGCCGTTTTGGCTTGCTTAGTCGTTTTGGCAGTATGAGAAAAACCGATATTCATCAGCACCATATCGGGCTGCGCCAATACGGTTCCGATCCCCGAAACGGAAACAGAGTCGTGACCTTCCCGAACGTTAAGATTGCAAGCGGTCATTAATAAAAGCGTTGAAAATGCTATAGCTGTAAATATTTTATTTGCCATTTTATTATATTTTAGTGAGTTATACATTCTATGGCCGTCATCCCCGGCATTACAAAGATAGCAAAGACCTGAAACTACCTTACAATAGTTCATATTCTTTCTGCCGCGCTTTGGAAAGTTTCTTTATTACCTCTTCCGCTGAGTGGGCTATCAGTTCCACGATAAGCTCGTCCGGCACGTCGCTGTCGAGCGTGACACCGTTCCAGAGCAGCGTGGTGGGATGATGTCCGGGGTTGATCCCTTCGTACTGTTCTCGCAGTTCTGCAGAGCGCTCCGGCTCGCATTTCAGATTCACAACGAACACCCCGTCTTTCGGGACAAGGCTCACAAATGCGAACATCTTGCCCATGACCTTATACACCGCCTCGTTGTGATGAATAAACGGAGTGCTGGCTTCGGCGCCTCTAATCGCCATGCAATGTTCGTGGAGTTGTTCGATGTTCATAGCCCAATTTATTATATGCTCTATCCCTGCTGTAAGGCCCGGCACTCCTTCCGGGAACCATATCAACTATATTTCAAATCCATATTATTACATCCGCCTGCGAGCCGGTTTCAAGTTTCTCCTTTTTCCTGATCTCCGCTTTTACGGGGAGTATATATGTATCAAGTTTCGTGTCGAACCAGATAGCGGTTGCCCACTGGCTTGAACCGATCTTTGCTGCTATCTTCATGCGTCCCCAACCTTCTTCCAGACATTTGAGGCTTTCCCTTATCCCGTGTGACATCTCTTTGGTAATGCAGACGATCAACCACCCACCCATCGAGCCTTTCGATGAATAGTGCCATAC
>CAKUKW010000290.1 GCA_934663885.1 uncultured Tidjanibacter sp. | reverse complement strand
TATATCTTTGCGATAAATTAATATCGCTTAGATAGGATACGCCTCGGAGAAGTCCAAACAGGTTTGACTTGCCTCTCGGCTTCCGCTATTTTTGTAAAATATAGGATGCGGCCCGGTAATTTTATGGAAGCGGGTGTTACTTCACTACGCTTTCGCCGCACCGCGCAATGCGCGGGGAGCTGGCCACGCTCAGTAAGCCTGCTTGCAAGTGCAAGCCCGGTTCACTATCTTTGCACGAAAGAAGAACCAATATATATAGAGTATGTCGATCCACGAACTAAGCGAACAGGAACAGCTGAGGAGGAATTCGCTCAACGCGATGCGTGAGCTGGGCATCGAGCCCTACCCCGCCGCCGAATATGAAGTAACCGCCACGGCAGAACAGGTAACACGCCAGTACAGCCCCGAGAAGAATAACTTCCAGGACGTGTCGCTGGCCGGCCGTATAATGACGCGCCGCATAATGGGAAGCGCCTCTTTTTTTGAGCTGCAGGACCATACCGGCCGTATACAGGTTTACATAAAACGTGACGATGTATGCTCCGACGGCGATCCTACGCTATATAATACAGTTTTCAAGAAACTGCTCGACATAGGCGATTTCGTGGGCGTAAAAGGATTTGCTTTCGTCACCCAGACAGGTGAATTGTCCATTCACTGCAAGGAACTTACCGTACTTGGTAAGTCGCTCAGGCCCCTGCCTGTCGTCAAGGAGAAGGACGGCGTCACTTACGACGCGTTCACCGATCCAGAAATACGCTACAGGCAGCGCTATGTAGACCTTATCGTAAACCCCCACGTGCGCGAGGTGTTCGAAAAGAGGGCTAAGATAGTTTCGACCATGAGGCAGTTTTTCGACAGTAAAGGTTACCTCGAAGTGGAAACTCCAATACTCCAGCCTATTCCGGGAGGTGCTGCGGCACGCCCGTTCGTCACACACCACAATTCGCTCGACATCGACCTCTACCTTAGGATAGCCAACGAGCTGTACCTCAAAAGGCTCATCGTGGGCGGCTACGACGGGGTATATGAATTCGCCAAGGATTTCCGCAACGAGGGCATGGACCGCACCCATAACCCGGAATTCACGGTCATGGAAATATACGTGGCCTATAAGGACTACTTCTGGATGATGGATTTCACGGAGGAGATGCTGGAAAAGGTATGCCTTGCCGTTAACGGTACCACGGAAGTAAAAATATGGGGCAACGACGTCAGCTTCAAGCGGCCGTTCCGCAGGATGACGATGACAGACGCCATAAAGGAGAAAACGGGATTCGATATCACCGGAAAGAGCGAAGACGAGATCCGCGCGAAATGTAAGGAACTTAAAGTCGAAGTCGACGACACTATGGGCTCGGGCAAGCTGATAGACGCCATTTTCGGCGAATACTGCGAACCGGGGCTTATCCAGCCGACCTTTATAATGGATTATCCCATAGAGATGTCGCCGCTCGTCAAGCGCCACCGCACAAACCCCGGCGTGACAGAGCGTTTCGAGCTTTTTGTGAACGGCAAGGAACTGTGTAACGCCTATTCGGAGTTGAACGATCCCATCGACCAGTTGGAGCGCTTCCAGGAGCAGCTCAAGCTGAGCGAAAAGGGCGACGACGAAGCGATGTTCATTGACATGGACTTCGTGCGCGCGCTGGAATACGGCATGCCCCCTACCTCGGGAATGGGTATGGGCATCGACCGCCTTACGATGTTCATGACCGACCAAACCTCCATTCAGGACGTGCTGTTCTTCCCGCAGATGAAACCTGAAAAGGGCGCACTGAAGGACGGGGCTGAAAAATATTCAGAGAAAGGGATACCTGAAGAGTGGGTGCCGGTACTACATAAAATGGGATTCCTGACGGTCGAATCGCTGAAGAAACTTTCGGCAGGGAAATTGTTCAACGACCTGTGCGGATTCAACAAGAAAAACAAGCTGGGCCTTAAAAACCCGACGGCGGAAGAGGTTAAAGGCTGGGTGGAATAGCATGGGGCAGGAAGAAAAAGCCGCAAAGAAATTTCCCGGCGCGGAGGTAGTGGGCGCTGTCTCCGCGGTTATACTCCTCATCCTGCAGTTAGTCTGGGAGCAGGATTACAGGCCGGCGCTCAGGCACGCGGTACAGATAACATTTACGTTGGCCTTAACCGTTTCGGCAGCGATGCTGGCAGCCAGGGCCGTAAAAAAATCGAAA
>CAKUKW010000289.1 GCA_934663885.1 uncultured Tidjanibacter sp. | reverse complement strand
GCATCCACCATTACAAAATCATTTCCGGAACCATGGCATTTAATGAATTCTGCTTTCATACGAATAAATGAGATAAGGATGAATGGAAAGGGGGCGTAAAAAAGCCCACTATGTTCAGGCCCTTTTATTTGCCGATTCTCGGCGCTCCGCCGGCGCCGGGATTGAAGATGCCCTTCTGTTTCGAACGGATGTCCTCGACCAGGTAGAAAGCGTCCGGGTCGAATTCGTTGATTATTGCGACGACCCTCTTTTCGCCTTTACGGCTGACTACTGTTTCGATTATGCCTACTTCCGAGATAGCTCCCTCACCCCGTATATACGTCGAGCCGAAACCGTTCTTGTTAAGCATGAGGGCGAGTTCGTGACCGTTCTTCTTGGTATATACGCGGAAGAGCTGGTAACCGAACGCTATCTTGTTCTCTACGAGTATGCCCACATAATTACCCGCCGCGTATCCCCCGGCATAGGCGATATAAGTGATAATGTCGTTCGCGTGCGAAAATACCTGGGAAATAACTACTACCCATATAAAAACCTCTACAAACCCTACGATGGGAGCTTTGTTTTTCTCTCCTTTAGACACGAATATTATTCTCAGGGTTCCAAGTGTGACATCGCAGATACGCCCGAAAAAAATAATTATCGGCAGTAGCCACGGATATGAATCGAGAAAATCGAACATAGTCTTGTTAGTTAGGAGATAATTTTATGATAGTGAAATCCTGGCATAGGATAATTGACAGTGGCGGGGGATTTGAGTATAACGTGAGATTATTGTTACAGGCCCCAGTCGGAGGCCACGTAAGCCACCTCCATGGCATCCTGCTTGTCCCTGGGAACGTTCGCGAAGAAGTTATAGCCAGTAAGGTTTTCTATCTCGCGAACACTCTTGGCGTATTTGGTGCTGACGCCGTCGGAGTTCTTTTTGTGATCGTACCAGAAACCGATGGCCGTAAATCCGTCGCCTTTCCTTTTCATCATTACCTTATAGTAATAATTCGGGATGGCGGTGTTCTTGATGTACTTCACAGTTTCGCTGCCCCCCACGGTTTTAAGCACAGCCCCCGTAACGACATAAAGCGTGTCGGAAACCACTTTTCCCTGCACCCATTGCTCCAGCTTGTTCCACGCGGCGCTGTTGAAATCGGCGTCCTGCGGCGTCATGTTGGTATAGTAAAACGTTTCCCAGTTCATCTCTTTAGAAACGAGCCTGTCGGACGAAGCAACCTGGTGCCCGCGACTGTAAGTCACCCCGTTCATGCTGCCGTAGCTGGAACTCAGGTTGGTCTGGTATTGAGTATCGACTTCGGGATCATACGCCCATTTGTCCGTCCGGCTGACATTTTTTTTTGTGTAAAAGGAGTGCATGGGGTAGGCTATCCAATGGGCTATGTGCTCCTTTTTATCGTACAGCATCGAAAAGTTGCGGTATTCTTTTCCGCCTACATTTGCGAAATGGGCCACGAATTGCGTGTTAGCGTCGGTAATCACTTCGGGAAGGTCGAGCCAGGAGTGGGGCATGGAAGTAGGAGGGGTTTCTTCCGCCGGAAGGATGAACGTGTATTCAAGTGTTTTCACCGTTACTCCGTCCCTTCTTTTTCCCACTATTTTAACCAGCGTGTTCATATCCTGCCCGTATGTATTTTCTTCAAACGTGCATGTTACCTCTCCGCCGCCCTGTCCGCTTGCCGGACTGAAACCGAGCCATTGGGGGGCTCCGTTCACTATTTCCCAGTCGAGTGTGGAATCTATATTTATTGTAAAACTTCCCGGTTGTTCCTCCGGAAGGGTAATTGTGGTTCCAATCATGTCCGTTTCCAATACGGGTGCGATAGGAGGAAGCACAAATTTATATTCCAGCTCTATCGGTTCCGCCATTTCCGCATGAGTCCCTTTTATCTTAATTATGGTGGACTGATCCTGGCTGTAATAGTTTTCCGTGAAACGGCAGGTTACATCGGCATCTCCCGTTCCGCTCATTTGGCTGAAAGAAAGCCACTGCGGTGCGCCGTTGGTTATAGCCCAGTCGACGTTGGATGCGATCTTGATGATAAACTCTCCCGGCTGGGTGGTCGAAAGGGTAACGGTGCCTTCGTCGTCCTCCGGCTCTATATCCGTTTCAAGGACTCCTTCGAACGCAGGCAGCGGAGGAAGAATAAATTCATAGGTCAGCCTTGCCCTCTCCCTTTTTACGGTTTCTC
>CAKUKW010000288.1 GCA_934663885.1 uncultured Tidjanibacter sp. | reverse complement strand
CATCCATCCTGTCGACGGTTTTGTCCGTAATCCCGGCATTGTAAAAATCATACAGGCTCGTGCCTTCGGAGTAGTTGTTATATTTCTGGTAGCTGAAGTTGGGCCTTACCATAAGGCTCTGGTTTTCGCTGGGTTTATATTCTATCCTGGCATCGAACCTGTGATTATAGTTGTCTTTCGTACTGTTCGTTTGCGAATCTGTATATTCTGTTCTGTCCTCCGTGATGTTAGTGTACCATTCCTGCGTCTGGCTTTCGTTCACCGTGTTGGAGTGATTGAAAAAGTAGCTTCCGGTAACATCCACCTTATTGTTTTTACCCCATTTGTCCATGTAGTTTACGCCGAAGGCCTGCACTGTGGCTATACCCGGCTCCGGGCGGACCATAAAATTCCTCGAGGCTCCCCATCTGCCTCCACCGCCTCCACCACCGGTAGTCGTTGCGCCTACGATATCCTCGAATGAGAAATTCTTCTGGTTGAGGTTGTTTACCAGGCCGAGAAGCGATACCCTGCTGTCGCCCTGGAAAAGGTTTACCGCCGCACTTCCGTAGTAGTAATCCGGATAGCCGTAGGAGGCCGCCAGTTTACCGAACTGCCCGCTCCTTTTGTCGAGTGCCGTGACAATGTTAATTGCCTTGTAACCCTCGCCGTCATCGATTCCGGTGAATTCGGCCTGATCGCTCAGTTTGTCATAAACCTCGATGCGGTCCACCATGTCGGCCGGCAGATTCTTGAGTGCGGTAGTTACGTCCTGCCCGAAAAACTCCTTGCCGTCGACCAGCACTTTCTTCACTTCTTCGCCCTGCGCTTCTACTTTCCCGTCTATGACGGTGATGCCGGGCATTTTCGAAATCAGCCTTTCAACGTCGGCGTCCACTGCCACCTTGAACGCACCCGCGTTGTACGACACAGTATCGCCCTTTATAGATGTACGTATAGCCTGTCCCTCGACACTCACCTTCTCGATACTTATACTGTCTTCTTCGAGCAGTACCGTTCCCATATCGATGATCGCGGCGTTTACGGTAACTGTTTTAGTAAGCTCCTTGTAACCGAGGAATGTGATCTTCAGATGGTAGTCGCCATAGGCCAGTCCCCTGATATTTACCATGCCGTCCATTCCCGCGGAGTATCCTTTTTTGTCTTCGGGAGTTTTGATGTTATACACCTCTACGACGGCCCCTATTATAGGCTCTTTGGTGTTTTTGTCAGCAATTATACCTTTAATGTTGCCTGCCTGCTGCGCTGACATCGACGCATTGCAGGCAATAATGCAAGCCAGTAGGATAAATAATTTTTTCATCGGCTAATAATTATATTTTTGTTTTTAGTTTTTCTTTCAATCGCCGGGCGTTTCCGTTTCGAATTACCCCCGCACACGTTCCAAAGGTATGGGGGGAGAGGTGATAAAATGCCTGCCGCGGGGTTAAAACGGCAAAAAAACGAGTCGAAACGGCACAGTTTCAGGTCGAACCGTTATTTAGGTATTCCTGAAATCCATTTCTTAAACTCCGAAACTTTGGCTTTGCTTATAATAATGCGCTCGGGCACTTCAACCGAGAGATTGACGGCCAGCCTGTTGCCGAACCATACCGATATGTCCGTTATAGCTTTGCGGGCTACGATAAACTGCCTGTTGGCGCGGAAAAAATCTTCCTCAGGAAGCAATGTGCAGAGAACTTCCAGGGATTTATCCAGCGGAAAAACGGCTTTGTTATATGTCGTTGCGGACACCTTTTCATTTGCGGTATAGCAGTAGGCTATATCTTCGGGCTTCAGGGGTACTATCCTGTCCTTCACATGTATGAGCAGCGCGTGTGTTTCATTGCGCTTCTGGGCCATGTCGCTGACCCTCTGCGAATATAATGCCAGTTCGGAGCCGCTCAATAAATTCAGCTTATCCACAGCATGGCGCAGGTCGCTCTCTTTGATCGGCTTTAACAGGTAGTCGATACTGTTTACTTTAAATGCTTCGAGTGCATACTGGTCGTATGCAGTCGTGAAAACGATAGGACATTTAACGTCCACACGATCAAATATACGGAAGGCATCGCCGTCGGCAAGGTGAATGTCCATGAACACTATATCCGGCGCCCTATTCCCTCTGAACCATTCCACCGATTCCGCGACACTTTCCAGCATGGCGATTATTTCCATATCCGGGAAGGCCTGCGCCAGGAGCGCCCTGAGGTTGGTCGCCGCT
>CAKUKW010000287.1 GCA_934663885.1 uncultured Tidjanibacter sp. | reverse complement strand
GGGGAATTCAGGGGACGCCGAATAGGCGTGCAGTTTCTCCCCGGCCAGGCCCATTCAGTTGGGGTCGCCACCGGGTCTCGGATCGCACCGGCGCAAGTGGGCGGCCCATTAGGGGCCGCCCCTATTTTTGGTATCGTTTTTGTTTTTACCCTCAGGGTAAAATACAGAGACTGTTTAAAATCTAAAACACTATGGGAGAATACAGATTACGAGGCGACAGGACAATCGACTCGACCGATACGAACGAATTTGCAACCGACCTGCGCGACGAAACGATGCTGCCGGATGACCTTATGGAAGAAAAACCATTGTCGGAGTATATCCCCGATGGTGTAAACGAAGCCGGAGAGAATGCCCGTCCGATATATAATGAGATGGGAATGGACGACGACCAGATATAAAATCCGCGAGACAAAATTAAACAGGGTTTGCGTAATAAACGCATACTCTGTTTTTTTATCATATAAAGTGTTAAATATTGGAGCGTCCGGAATATTTTCATTATATTAGCGGAACCAGGGAAACTGCTTTTGAAACCGGCGCACACCCTTCCAAAGGCTTTATCCGGTAATCGGCCCGAACTACTAATATAATTACCGTGATGAAAACACTTTTATCATTTCTGCCCATTATAATGGCGATCCTGCTATGGAGCTGCGAAGGCACGCAGTCCAACCCGGAACCTATGGTCGACACCCAAACGACCACTGTAAACCTGCCTGCCGCATCAGGCTCGGAAATTGTAACGTTCAAAACGAATCACGACTGGAAGGTCACTGTAACGCCGGCCGGCGCCCCGGCATGGCTGGACGTAACCCCGCCGGAGGGAAGCGCGGGGGAAAATACGCTTTCCATAAAAGCCCCGGCAAACGAGGGATACGAAGACCGCTCGGCTACGGTTAAAATAGAATCCGGGACAGCATTAAAATATATAGGAGTCCTGCAAAAACAAAAGAATGCGATATTGCTCGGCAAGAATAAATTCGAGGTACCCCAGCAAGCAAGTACTGTCGATATAGAAGTACGGAGCAACGTAGACTATGCGGTTGAAATCAGGGAGCAGGACAGGAGTTGGATCAACGACATTTCTTCGCGTGCGCTTTCGGGTTCCACCATAAGGCTCAACATTTCCGCCAATCCGGAGAATAGCGGGCGCGAAGGACATGTGACCATCAGGGAAAAGAACGGTACGCTCTGGGAAACCGTAAAGATATTCCAGAACCAGAAAGACGCCCTTATCCTTACAAGCAAGGAAGTGACGGTAGGGTTCGGGGGCGAAGAATTCTCCGTGGAACTCCGCAGCAACATCGAGTACGACGTCGAGTGGACGGACTCCTGGATAAGGAAAGCTGGTACGCGCTCGATGAGGACCGATAGGATTACTTTCGCAGCAGAAAGGCACCAGGACGATGATAGCCGGACAGCTATCATTACTTTCAAGGCTACAGAGAGCGGGCTCGAAGATATCCTCACGGTAATCCAAACCCCTGAAGGAGACCTTATCGTTTCGCAAAACGAATACAATGTCCCGGCCGAAGGCCGGAACATTGTTGTCAACGTTTCGTCAAATATGGAATTGGATATAGAGATAAGGGCGGCAGACATCGGGTGGATCAGTAATGTAACATCCCCCGGTACATCCCAATATTCCCATACCTTCAGGATAGAAAAGAACGATAACGACGATCAGCGCGTAGGCAATATAACTTTCAAAGACCGCAACAGAGATTTGTCCGAAGTGGTTACCGTAAACCAGAACGGGCAATCCACCTTAATCCTCACTCCCGATGTGATAAATGTCGATGCATCGAGGAATATCGTCAGCGTTGAACTTAAACGCGACATCGAATACGAAATAGAATTCAGCGATAACTGGGTAAGGTGCAACACCACCCCTGTCATAAACGAGACCGTGGAGCTGGTGGTAGACACCAATACGACCTATGACCCGAGAAGTACGGAGGTCATATTCAAGGACAGGAACGGAACGCTATCGCAAACCCTGACGATAAACCAGGAGCAGAAGAATGCGCTTGAAATATCGAAAACGACCTACATGGTGCCTGCAACGGAAAATATAGTTACGGTAACCGTTTCATCAAATATTCCCCACACATTCGAGATACCCTCCGGCTGCACTTCGTGGATATCCCCGTCAAACTCCGGAAATACAAGGGGCCTCACGAATGAAACTTACCGGTTCCTTATAAAGGCA
>CAKUKW010000286.1 GCA_934663885.1 uncultured Tidjanibacter sp. | reverse complement strand
TCTGTGGGGTAATCCCGTCGACGAATTCGGTAAAACGGGGGAATTCAATGTTTCGCAGTCATTCGATTTCCCTACTGTTTACGCTTCCAGGAGCAGGGTGGCTGGAAATCTTGCCCGGCAATACGGCAACGAGTTCGCCGCCCTGCGGCAGCAGGTACTTCTCGAAGCCAAACAGGTGTACATCGAACTGTTGTATGCCTCCCGCGTCCAGGAAATGCTGGAATATCGCATGCAGTCGTGTAAAAAGCTTTCCATACTATACTCCGAACGTTTTGAAAGCGGCGACGCGTCCCTGCTGGAAAAATCGAAGATGAACCACGAATACCTTATCGCGTCGGAAGAAGCGGCATCAAACGGGTTGGCGATGGTGGAACTGCGCAGGAAACTGGTATCCCTTAACGGAGGCCTTGATATGGAAATAGACCTGAATAGTGTCGAACCGATGGAGGAGCTGGCTCCCGTAGGGGTCGCACAGGAAGATTACAGGAACCTCTATCCAGCCCTACAGGCGTACCGCTTGCAGAGCGAGGGTGCGAAATACGACCTGAAACTCAGCCGCTCCATGGCTTTGCCTAAATTCGAAGTCGGCTATAAATACGAGTATTCAACAGCAGGCGAACGCTTCAATGGTGTGACTATGGGCCTCAGTATACCTATATTTGCCAACAAGTACAACGTGAAACGGGCCAAAGCAGCGCAGCAGTCGATAGAGCTGGAAGCAAAGGCGGCCGAAGTAGACTGCGACCTTATGGTCGAAGAGATGTACCGCAAGGCGTCGCTGCTCCGGGCAGCCCTGGCGGGATATGATGAGGTAGGGCACGAAAACAGTTATGTAGATCTACTTGGCGTAGCCCTGGAAGCGGGCCAGTTGAGCGTAGTGGAATACTTCTCCGAAGTATACTCCTACTACGATGTCGTAAACTCGAAGCTCCGTTTGGAGCTCCAGTACAGGCTTCTGGCGGCGGAGATAAATAGTATCTACCTTTAATTGCCGCATATCCGATTGGTCGCTGCCCGCATAATAAAAACTGCGGGCAGCGACTGTTTTTTCGCACATAATCGTTATTTTTGATTTTCAAATAAAGCCGGAGCGAGAGATATGGAATTAAATGCACACAACAACCAGGAATACCCACCTATGCATACGGCGGAGTTCGACATATCACTGATTGAGGAATCCGTAGATTTATTTATCGATGTGTTTTCAAAAGCTCCTTGGAACGATGTCTTTGAATCAAGGGATACTATAATCGATTTTTTCAACGCGTTTATCGGTTTACCTAACTTCAAAGGTTATCACCTAATTAATGGTAATAATAAAGTTATCGGAGTAGCTATCGGTTTTACAAAACCATGGTTGAAGGACGGCAGGTTGAGATACGAATATTTCATAGACCAATTATATATAGACCACTTGATGCAAAGGAAAGGATTGGGAACGTATTTTTTGAAAGAAATAGAGAAGAAATTGAAGTCGGAGAATATTAGCGACATCATATTGAATACCGAACTAACTTCGCCTGCCTACAATTTTTATATCAAAACAGGCTTTCACGATATGAAAGAATTTGGTTTTTTATCAAAAGAAGTATAATAATATGGGACAAGCTCCAATACTTAACTCTCATAATAAAAATGAATTTGAGCCGATGCATACGGCAGAGCACATCCTTAATGCTACGATGGTGAAAATGTTCAACTGTCCGCGCTCCCGGAACGCCCATATAGAACGTAAAAAATCCAAATGCGATTATCTTTTACCTTGCTCTCCAAGCGACGAACAGGTAGTTGAATTGGAGGCGAAGGTCAATGAAATTATCGGGAGGGGATTACCCGTAACGATAGAATTTCTTGGCCGTGAAGAGGCGGGTGCCCTGGTCGATCTTTCCAAGCTTCCGGACGACGTTTCGGAAACCCTCCGGATCGTGAGGGTAGGGGATTACGATGCCTGCGCCTGCATCGGAGCCCATGTAGCCAATACTTCCGAGATAGGCGAATTCCGTATTATAAGCCACGAATATACAGACGGCAAATGGCGCGTAAGGTTCAAAATGGAAAATTGTCCATACGGGCTCTAAACTGTACTCTTTATTGCAGCGGCCCCATTACGTGTTTTTCTTGAAATGCCGGCAGAAAAACGGCGGGGTCGAAATCAATTTCTCGGATATTTGCAGGACGGTGAGATTGCTATATTCAGCCTGGATATTATATTGGTAA
>CAKUKW010000285.1 GCA_934663885.1 uncultured Tidjanibacter sp. | reverse complement strand
CGTAACCTCTACGACCCTTCCACTAAGCTTATGCGCGGACGGAACATGGACGGGGAGTTCCAATCGCCTTTCAATCCGCTCAAATGGGGCGGTGCTTTCACCGAAGGGAATTCCCTTCACTACACATGGAGCGTGTTCCACGATGTGCAGGGACTTATAGACCTCATGGGAGGAAACGAAGAATTTATCGGCATGCTTGACGGGGTATTCACGATGCCGCCCGATTTCGACGACAGCTACTACGGCTTCCCTATCCACGAGATAACGGAAATGGTGGTGATGAATATGGGAAACTATGCCCACGGCAACCAGCCGATACAACACATGATTTATCTGTATAACTATGCGGGCGCCCCTTGGAAAACACAATATTGGGTCAGGCAGGTGATGGACAGGATGTATACGCCCGCTCCTGACGGTTACTGCGGCGACGAGGATAACGGGCAGACATCGGCGTGGTATATATTTTCCGCACTCGGGTTCTATCCCGTTTGTCCTGGCTCGGATCAGTACGTTATTGGCTCGCCCCTGTTCAGAAAAGCTACGATAAACCTTGAAAACGGTAATAAAGTCATAATCGAAGCGCCGGGAAACAGTGTGGAGAATATTTATATAGACAGGATGACATTTAACGGAAGGGGATATACGCGAAACTATGTGAGCCATCCGGAGCTTACCGGGGGAGCGGAAATACAGTTTAGCATGGCCAAAACCCCCAATTATGCCAGGGGCGTTGCAAAAGACGACGCACCGTACTCTTTCAGCAACGAATAAAACGACAACGAGATCCTGAAGAAAAATAACCGCAGGCTATGAAAAGTGATATAATAAAACTTACGGCGGCGGCCTGCCTAATGCCGGCGGTTGTATCCTGTTCAGGCGCTAAAGAAGAGGAGCCGCCCAACATACTTTTCATACTCTCGGACGACCATACCTCGCAAAGCTGGGGAATTTACGGGGGTATCTTGGCGCCTTACGCAATGAATGAAAATATCAGGCGGCTGGCCGAGGAAGGGTGCGTAATGGAGAACGTATTCTGTACCAATTCCATATCCGTTCCCAGCCGTGCATCCATCCTCACAGGTCAGTACAGCCATCTGAACGGGGTTTATACGCTCGATGATGCACTTAGTCCGGATCAGGACAACATAGCGAAACGCCTGCAGGAATCCGATTACCAAACCGCCCTGATAGGGAAATGGCACCTTAAGAAGCAGCCGTCCGGATTCGACTACTTCAGCGTTTTCCATGATCAGGGCGAATATTTCGATCCCGTGTTCAAAACTGCCGAGGGCTGGAAAGACGATTTCAAAGGCGCCTCCGGCACAAGGGAAAAAGGATTTTCGACCGACCTGGTAACCGACAAAACCATAGAGTGGATCCGTTCGCGAGATAAAGAAAAGCCGTTTGCAATGTTCTGCCAGTTCAAAGCCACCCATGAACCGTGGCATTTCCCGGAGAGGTTTGCAAATATTTACGACGGAGTAGAATTCCCCGAGCCCGGCAACATGATGGAGTTCGGGCCGGAACCTTCCGGGCGTGTATTTCCAGGCCGGCAGCTGGAAAATATGGGATACCGCTGGAAAGTAGCTTCCGAAACGCCGGACAAATGGTGGACCGGCTACCCCGGACTTCCGTTCTCGACCGAAGGAATGGGTACGGAAGAAGGACGGAGAGCCATCTATCAGAAAATGGTCCGCGACTACATGCGCTGTGCGGCCGCCATCGATGACAACATCGGACGGCTCCTCGACTTCCTGGACAGTGAAGGATTAAGCAACAATACTATCGTCGTGTATGTTTCCGACCAGGGATATTTTCTGGGGGAGCACGGTTTTTTCGACAAGCGTATAATGTATGAAGAGCCGCTCAGAATGCCGATGGTAATCCGTTACCCGAAGGAAATCCCCGCGGGAACCCGAAATATGGATATGGTGCTCAACATCGACTTTGCAGCTCTTCTGGCTGATTATGCCGGAGCTGTCCCTCCGACAGGTAATCAAGGCGCCAGCTTTCGTTGCAATTTGAAAAGTGGAGGCTCTGGTTCCTTCAGGGAAAGCATATATTACCGCTACTGGACACAGGAAAGGATAAGGCCTGCACATTTCGGAATAAGGGACGGGAGGTATAAGCTCATATTTTTTTACGGGAATGCGCTGCTGCCAGACTTCGATGGGGACGAAGGCAACCTGTGGGAGTTTTACGACCTCGAAGCGGACCCGCATGAAAAC
>CAKUKW010000284.1 GCA_934663885.1 uncultured Tidjanibacter sp. | reverse complement strand
GGCAGGGACGCGCCACGGAATCCGAACAATACGATTCCGGCGAGGCGGAGATCGGATATTGGGAACACGTAATGAAAAATCCGACGGATATGGACGATTCACAGGGCGATACCAACCGCGCGGCATATGAATTTTCTTATCCTGCCCCGGGCACCTATCTGCAAGAACTCGCCATCCCCGTCCTTATCTCATACGGGACGAAGGATTGGGGAGCGCCCTTCGTGGATAATTTTCGGCTCGATGCCATAAGGTCGGGAAAGGAAAACTTCAGTTTCTTTCCTTACACCGGAAGGGAACACAATTATTTTCCGGTACTGGAGAACGGGACGCCGGACTATAATGTTTTCGGATGGGACAACGTCGCTATGGACTGGAAAAAATGGCTGGAAGCACACTTTCCAAAATAAACCGGACTTATGAAATACTCCCCGAATAACTGGCTGCCGACTACCGCCAAGGAGGTCGAAGCGCTCGGATGGGATTACATCGACGTAATCCTTTTCAGCGGTGACGCCTATGTCGACCACCCGTCATTCGGCACAGCGGTCATAGGGCGGATACTGCAGGCCGAAGGTTACAGGGTCGCCATCGTACCCCAGCCCAACTGGCGCGACGACCTGCGGGATTTTAAAAAGCTGGGGGCACCCCGGATGTTCTTCGGTGTAAACGGCGGGGCAATGGATTCCATGGTCAACCACTACACGGCCAACAAACGACTGCGCAGCGACGACGCCTACACCGCGGGCGGGAAAGCGGGCTTCAGGCCCGACTACGCCGTTAACGTATATACTAAAATACTCAAGTCCTTATACCCTCATATTCCGGTCGTCATCGGGGGAATTGAAGCCTCACTGCGGCGGCTGACCCATTACGACTACTGGAGCGATTCGCTGAAACCTTCGGTACTGGTGGAAAGCGGCGCCGACCTGCTGATGTACGGCATGGGCGACAGGTCGGTCATAGATGTAGCCAAAGCCTTGAAGAACGGATACAACTCCAAGCTTCTCCGGAAGCTCCCTCAGGTGGGATTCATTGCCGGCGACCAATATGTAAAAAAACTCGATCCGGCCCAGACACTTAAACTCCATTCTTTCGAAGAGTGCGTAAAGGATAAAAAGGCGTTTGCAGAAAATTTCGTAGGTATGGAAACCGAGACCAACCGGCTGGAACAGACGAAAACAATAATCGAAAAAACAGGCGGTAATTGGGTGGTGATAAACGCTCCCTACCCTACACTGACCACCGAAGAGCTCGACCGGAGTTTCGATCTGCCCTACACGAGGATGCCCCACCTCCGTTATAACGGTAAGGGGGATATCCCTGCCTATGAAATGATAAAGCACTCGGTCAATATACACAGGGGGTGTTTCGGGGGATGCAGTTTCTGCACAATCTCCGCCCATCAGGGGAAATTCGTCACTTCAAGGAGTGAAAAGTCGGTGCTTGCCGAAGTTGGAAAGGTTACCCTGATGCCCTCTTTCAAAGGGTATATTTCCGATATCGGGGGACCATCCGCAAATATGTACGGCATGGCCGGCAAGAACAGGCAGTTGTGTGCGAAATGCGTACGTCCATCGTGCCTCCACCCGAAAAACTGCCCCAACCTCGATAACAGCCATGAGCGGATACTGGCACTATACGGCAAGGCCCGGAACATAAAGGGGGTGAAAAAAGTGTTCGTCGGGAGCGGGATAAGGTATGACCTTTTTGACGGGGAATACGGGGAAAAGTACCTCCGTGAAGTAATAGTAAACCACACCTCCGGAAGGCTAAAAGTGGCTCCCGAGCACACCGAAGAGCGTGTCGTGTCACTTATGAGAAAACCTTCGTTCGGGCTGTTCGAAAAGCTCAATACGGATTTCAAAAGGATATGCTCCGTAGAAGGGCTGAAATACCAGCTCATACCATATTTCATATCGAGCCACCCGGGCTGTACCGAGCAGGACATGAAAGCCCTTTCAGGCAAAATGAAAGGACTTAATTTTCGGCTCGAGCAGGTTCAGGATCTCACCCCGACACCCATGACGCTCAGTTCGGTTATGTTTTATACGGGAACCGACCCCTATACGGGAAAACCGCTTTACGTCGCCCGCTCGCAGGACGACAAGCGCCGCCAGAAAAACTGGTTCTTCGGCGGCCCGCAGCAGCCCGGCGCAGGGGGCGGAAAAAATGCGAAGACGGCATACCGGAAAAAGTAGCCGTCTTACGATCAGAAACCTGTATAAATTTGGGGCTTAA
>CAKUKW010000283.1 GCA_934663885.1 uncultured Tidjanibacter sp. | reverse complement strand
GGATCGAAGTATGTGCCCTGCAAGGCTATTTCAGGCAAAGGTATGAGGATAAGCTGGGGTTCGATCTCTTTTTCTTCCTCGTACTGTTGTATGGTAAACTGTGCGGACGCCCCGGTTACGCCAAGGATGGACACAACCGCCAACAGTAATATTTTCTTAACAGGAAAATTCATGCCAGTCATTAATTCGGATCGAAATACAAAAGTAATAAGATTCCCCCGAAAAAATATAAAGAAACCTTTACATTTACTTTATAACGTGTTGCAGACGGGTTTTCTTTTGCACGTAAATGTTTTTTAACCTTTTAAGGTACTGACACTGCGTACGTCAAAATGTCTTAAAATCATGGTTGGCAA
This sequence comes from uncultured Tidjanibacter sp., assembly GCA_934663885.1. Lineage (GTDB taxonomy): Bacteria > Bacteroidota > Bacteroidia > Bacteroidales > Rikenellaceae > Tidjanibacter. The sequence continues at coordinate 1,896 of CAKUKW010000283.1, read as the reverse complement.
AAATTTTGCATCTAACCTTCCAACATCACAAAACTTTTTTAAAGGAAACCAAAAACAAATATATATGAACATCAACACATTAACAATCAAAGCACAGGAAGCGCTTCAACAGTCTTTCTCCGTCGCCTCACAGGCGGGCAACCAGGCTGTGGAGCCGGTGCATATCCTTTCGGCGCTACTGGCCGAGGACGACGCCCTCGCGCCGTACCTGTTATCGAGGGTGGGAGCCAATGCAAATAATATCCGGCGCGAGGTACAGGAGGCTATAGAGCGCCTGCCCAAAGTGTCTGGCGGCGACAATTACTTTTCACAGGCTTCGTCGCGCGCGATACAGAAAGCCGTTGATTATAACAAAACTTTCGGGGATAAGTTCGCCTCAGTGGAGCATCTCCTTCTCGGCCTTCTGGCCGACGGCGAAGGCACTTCGAAAATCCTGAAATCAAACGGGGTAAACGAAAAGGAGCTCATCGCGGCCGTAAAAGAGATACGGAAAGGCGGCTCGATAGACAGCCAGACGTCGGAACAGGTCTTTGACGCGCTCGGCAAATATGCGATAAACCTCAACGAAATGGCCCGTAACGGCAAACTCGACCCCGTCATAGGACGTGACGAAGAGATAAGGCGCGTGCTGCAGATACTCTCGCGGAGGACTAAGAACAACCCGATACTCGTCGGCGAAGCGGGCGTTGGCAAGACCGCCATAGCCGAGGGCATAGCCCACCGTATTGTGGACGGCGACGTTCCGGAGAACCTGCACAGCAAGTCGGTATACTCCCTCGACATGGGCTCGCTGGTGGCGGGCGCGAAATACAAAGGTGAATTCGAAGAGAGGCTCAAGGCCGTTGTACAGGAAGTTATTTCCTCGGAGGGACAGATACTGCTATTCATCGATGAAATACACACGCTCGTGGGAGCCGGCAAGGGCGAGGGTGCGATGGACGCGGCCAACATACTGAAACCGGCCCTGGCCAGGGGCGAACTCCGTACGATAGGGGCGACTACTTTCGACGAATACCAGAAATACTTCGAGAAGGATAAGGCCCTCGAAAGGCGTTTCCAGATGGTAATGGTGGACGAGCCCTCGACAGCCGACGCCATTTCGATACTCCGCGGACTCAAGGAGCGTTACGAGAACCACCACAAGGTGCGCATCCTCGACGAGGCGATAGTATCTGCGGTGGAGCTTTCGCACCGGTATATCACTTCGCGTTTCCTGCCCGACAAGGCCATCGACCTCATAGATGAGGCGGCCGCCCGTCTGAGGCTGGAGATGAACTCCGTGCCCGAGGAGATAGACGCCCTGGACCGCAGGGTCCGCCAGCTGGAGATAGAGCGAGAGGGCATCCGCCGCGAGAACGACACGAAGCGCATTGAGGAGTTGACGAAAGAGATAGACGAAATAAATTCCCAGCGTACCGAGCTCCGCGCCAAATGGCAGAGCGAAAAGGGTATGATAGACAACATCCAAAAGAATAAGGAAGAAATTGAAAACCTCAAGCAACAGGCCGCCGAAGCCGAGCGTAACGGCGATTACGGCCGCGTGGCCGAGATCCGCTACGGGAAAATCCGTGAAATCGAGGAGCGGAACGAAACCCTCCAGGGGGAACTCGACGCGGCCAACTCGACCGGCGGCTCAATGATTAAGGAAGAGGTCGACTCGCAGGATATTGCTGAAATAGTATCGAGGTGGACGGGAATACCCGTTACCCGCATGCTTGAGAGCGAACGGCAGAAACTGCTGCACCTCGAAGATGAGCTCCATAAACGCGTAGTAGGCCAGGACGAGGCAATCAGGGCGGTTTCCGATGCTGTGCGCCGCTCGCGGGCAGGACTGCAGGATTCACGGCGACCTATCGGGTCGTTCATTTTCCTCGGGACCACGGGAGTGGGTAAAAC
>CAKUKW010000282.1 GCA_934663885.1 uncultured Tidjanibacter sp. | reverse complement strand
GTGCATAGTTCCGGAATGAAAATTCTCAACTCGTGATTTAATTTTAGTTTGTGTGGGAAAGGGTAAGCCGCGACGGCTTGCCCTTTCATTTTTGTGGATTTTATCGGAATATTTTTTAGCGTCAACAACAGGAGTTTCCTGGAAGGATATAAAAATTCCGGAGGGCCTTTGCCCTCCGGAATCTTCCAAATTAACCTAACTAACTATTTTTATGCCTGTTCCGGGTGTCCGGCAAGCACTTTAAATCGTATTTAATCATTCCCTTTCGAATTCAGCTCGCCCTCATAACTGAGCGTAACGGTTTTTATTTCTGTATTTTCGTCCGCCGTCGTTCCTGAAAAGCTGAAATGGTGGCTTTTGTTCGTCTTCGTCACTACCATGGTACCGGTAACGGCGTCCCCATTCTTCCCCTTAACGACAAAACGCGCGACATAATCGCCGGAGAGTTCTATTTTATAGGTACCCGGAGTGATGGTGTTTTCAGGCACATTGTCTACTATATTCATGCTGAAAAGGTTGCCCGTCCCCGTATTGTCAAATATTATAAAATGCTCATACCTGCCGTTGTTCATGGGCGAAGTGGCTATCGTGGACATATTCAAGGAGTAACTGTTACCGTCGTAGCGCAATGTCCCCGTCCCTTCCTTGACGCCTATAGATGTACTTTTACACCCCGTAAGAATAAATGCAAGCGATAACGCCATACCCAAAATAATCTTCATTTTCATAATTGCACTGGTTTAGTTCATTCTTTATCGTATAAAATACCACAGGCAATACCCATGCCAATCGGCATCCTTTCCGGATTAATCTCACTATTATATGAGCCACACAATATATGCTATATTAACATCGTTAATAATATGAACATAATTAATTTTTATATTACGAAATGGACAAGAAACAGATTCAGGACGAAAGGATGAGGGGATATTTTATCGACTCTGCAAAAAACCTCATAAAAGGTGAAGGCTTGAGGAGTATCAGTGCGCGCCACGTAGCTGACCACGCGGGTTATTCCTACGCCACCCTATACAATTATTTCAAAGATATAAACGACCTAATTTTCAGATGTGTCGAAGACTTCAGCGGTGAAGCCGGAAGTTTCATCCGTTCAAAGGTCAAAGATACCACGCCAGGTAAAAGCCGTATCAAAGCGGCTGCAAAGGCTTATTTGGAATATTTTACGGAATATCCCGGGGTATTCGAACTTTTTTTCCTGGAAAAGATGGGTAACTTCGGGAACAGGAAAGAGACCGCCGGGCTTATAACAGGACTTTTCCAACGCCTTTGCACGGAAGATGCCGTTGTCTGGGCAACTGAAGAGGGATTGAAACAGGAACGCGTGGAAGAAACGATAGACAGGTTGAACAGCATGATGGCTGGGATGCTCCTGCTTTATGAAAACAGGATGAAACCGGATAATTATTCAGATTTTATCAACACTGCCGTAAAACACTTTGATAAAATACTTTAAAGCGGCTGCCGTATTATATATCCTGAACATGCCTCACTCCCGGGGCATGGTTTTTCTTTTTACATTTCCACCGTTGGCATTCTTTTATTACCTTTGCGCACTTTATACATATAAGTATAGAGGCGCTAAACAATGTCAACTAATTTAAACAAAAGGTACTACAAGGATATTTTAAGGCTCGCCGGCCCGGTGATCCTGACACAGGCCGGACAGATACTCGTACAGCTTATAGACAATGCCATGGTTGGGCAGCTCGGAACCCTTCCACTGGCCGCGGTGTCGTTCTCCGGCACTATATTCAACATGCTTTTCATGTTGGCCATGGGAATGACATTCGGGCTCACTCCGCTGGTCGGGGAGATGTACGCGACCAGCAATCATCGCGTTTCGGCTTCATACCTACAGAATTCCATCCTACTTTACGGCGGCATGGGAGTAGTCGTTTTCGCCCTGATGATGGGGATGATACCGGTAATGCCATACCTGGGACAGCCCGCCGAGGTGGTCGCCATGGCAATACCATACTATAAATATATAGCGTGGTCGGTACTGCCGTTCATGATATTCGCCGCTTTCAAACAGTTCCTCGAAGGGGTCGGCAATACCAAGGTAGCGATGGCGATAGTGATAACATCGAACGTAATAAACGTAATCTTCAACTGGCTTTTCATATACGGGAAGTGGGGATTTCCGGAAATGGGTGCTGCCGGTGCGGGCCTCGCCACTCTAATATCGCGAATACTGACCCCCATTCTAATAATAACCTACTTCTGGAGGCGCGATTCG
>CAKUKW010000281.1 GCA_934663885.1 uncultured Tidjanibacter sp. | reverse complement strand
AGTTTATTCTGGGCGACGGACATTTGGAGGTCGCGCTTTTTATCCTGCGTCTGTATGCCGGTTATCGTTACCGTGTGCCTGCGGCCATCGGGATCGTGCTCCCATCCCGCCTCGACGGGCTCCGAAAACTTTATGAGCGATTCAATAAGCTCGCCGTCCTCCGTGTCGGGCGTATTTACCATACAAACTATGTCAAAACCGCCTTCTTCCGATGTACTTACTCCGATGGACCGGAAGCTCGCACGCAGGGAGAGAGGAAGCGTGGCAAAGGAGTAGGAAAAATTCTTGTACTCCTTCGGGGCTTCATACCATCTGGAAAGGTCTGCTGTTACGGTGTATTGTTTGTCGCGCTGGAAACCGTCTTTCGGGCGGAAAACTATCGAGTATTCGCTCTCCATGACGAACTCGCCCTCGACCGCCGGCGTTATTTTTATCGCCTGCGCCAGGGCCTGCGGTGTTCTGACCTGTTCAGGGATATCCTCGCTCATCACCAGGTATACGGGGGAGAAACGCGAAATGCGTCCCGAAGTGAACGCGTCTACATACGGGTTGTATGCGACCATGTCGGGCACGGCGGACTCCTTTTCGTTATCGCTTTTACAACCTTGCATGGCCGCCGCGACTGTCAGGGCCGCAACCGCCAGATACAACAATTTTTTCATGGGATATAGTTTTAGTTATCATTTGCGTTCGCTTTACAGCACGCCGCTTCAGGACGGGTGATATTGGTTGAACAAATGTAAGTAAAAAAAGGCTATATTAGCAATATGAAAAAGGTTAGTTCCGGACGGTTTCCGCTGTTTATAAATTAGGAGTGTGTTTAAATATTATTGATAAAAAATATTATGAATCATTTTGTTAAGTTGATTTTTTTATTCCAGGCGAGGCGCATGGTGGTTTCCATGTAACGAGGCTGGAATAAAAAAAGCGCTTAACAGGGGCATAACAGGCTTAGCGAATAATGTTAATCATACTCTATTAACGCGCAAATAACAGAAATAGGGGTGAGCACGGAGAAAAAAAATAAAGAAGGCGTCGGAGTCAGGAACATGGCGATATTTTCTAAGCGATGGGTGAGGGTAATGCTGGTTATTGCCGGGATAATGATCTGTTATGTCGTGGTTATGTCTTTTGTTGTCCCCCGCAAACTTTTCCCTGCCGCCTATTCGACCGCCGTCTATTCTTCCGACGGGGAGCTGCTCGGCGCACGCATAGCTCCCGACGGACAGTGGCGCTTTCCACCCGCCGATTCCCTCCCCGCCAGGTTCGTACAATGCCTCGTAACTTATGAAGACAAACGTTTTTTCCGCCACCCGGGCATAGATATCGCCGCCTTGGCCCGCGCCGTCAGGCTCAATATGCGGTCGGGCGAAATCGTTAGCGGCGGCAGTACCATTACCATGCAGCTCGCACGCCTTGCACGCGGCGACCGTCCCCGCAATATCTGGCAGAAAGGGATTGAGGCTATGTGGGCCCTCCATCTCGAATTGCGCTACTCCAAAGATGAGATACTCGCACTTTATTCTTCCCACGCACCTTTCGGGGGTAACGTGGTGGGGATAGAGACGGCGGCATGGCGCTATTACGGCCGGCCGGCCGAAGAACTTTCGTGGGCCGAAAGCGCGATGCTGGCGGTGCTTCCCAATTCCCCGGCGCTGATCCACCCCGGGCGTAACAGGGATGCCCTGCGGGCCAAACGCGACAACCTGCTGCAGAGATTGTGGGAAAACGGCACCATAGACGAGATCCAGTTCGAACTGGCGGTTATGGAGCCCTTGCCCGACGCACCGTTGCCCCTGCCGGGTGATGCGCCCCACCTGACGGAAAGGATGGCCGCCGCTTATCCCGAGGCCAATACATCTACGGCAATAGACTCCCGCCTGCAGCATCGTGTACAGGAAATAGTCGACAGGTATGCACTCGTCAACGCTGGTAACCATATATATAATATGGCCGCTATAGTTGCCGATATCGAAACGGGGAAAGTGCTGGCCTACGTTGGCAACGTGAGCTTTCCCGGCGAAGCCTCGCGGGGTAACAGCGTCGATATAATAACCTCGCCGAGAAGTACGGGAAGCATTCTGAAGCCGTTCCTTTACGCCGGGATGCTTAATGACGGGATTATTCTGCCGTCCACACTGGTATCCGATGTGCCTCTGAATATAAACGGATTTGCGCCGCATAATTACAACCGGAAGTTTTACGGCGCCGTTCCGGCACACAGGGCGCTCGAGAGGTCGCTCAACGTTCCGCTTGTCCGTATGCTCGCGCAGTACAATAC
>CAKUKW010000280.1 GCA_934663885.1 uncultured Tidjanibacter sp. | reverse complement strand
GGGCTATTCACAGGAAAAATATGGGAAATACATCTGGGACGACATAATATCCTATACGTCGAAATATCCTTTCTTCATATTCACTACCCAGTTGGGGCTGGGGAAGTATTACGATACTTCGACAAGAAAGCTGTTCAGCGAGACCTTTTCGCGGCTGAATGATTTCTGGGATTCCTTGCCTCAGACGGATGACAGCGCGAGGCCGGTTGTCGAAAGCCCTGAATCATATACGGTATACTCCTATCCTTTGTTCGTCGGCGATAACACAATTATAGTCCTTAAAAAAGATTTCCATAAAACATCCCGTTTCGTAAAGATCGATATCCGGACGGGGGCGGAAACCCATATCGCCTACACGGGACAGGTAAGCAGCCGTCCGGAATATAGGGACGGTACGCTTTGGTGGACGGAGTACAGGCAGAGCGCATTATGGGAGCAGAAAACCGATTCGAAGATTTATTACATGGATGTCGCGGCGGGCAGACAGCAGCGTTTTGGCAACCATGCACAGGCACTTTACCCGACGATTACCGAGAACGACGGGTTGGCTTTCGTACGGTACCATTACGACGGACATTACTCTATAGAGTGGGCCGGTGGTTCGCAGGATTTCGGTAACGATATTTCTTTGCACGGCCTTGCCTATGACGACGTCACCCGAATGCTTTACTTCATTGCGCTCGGCGACGAGGGTATGTGGATAGGTGGAATGAAACCGGGAGAGGATGTTTTTCCTGTAACTTCCTCTTCGAAGGTAACTGTCAGCGATTTGCGTGCTGCCGATGGAAAACTCTATTTTGGTTCGATTGCCGCAGGCAAGGATGAGGCGCATAGGATAGATCTTGAGACGGGTAAGCAGTACAGGCTCACCGACAGCCGCTACGGGGCTTTCTCCCCGGCGCCGATGCCCGGGGGCAGGGAAGTGGCGGTTACGGTTTACGACCGCAACGGTTACCGTCCCGCTGTCCAGCAGACTGACGGTGCAACGGAAATAACGACCGGCTTCCTGCCGCAGAATACTGTCAGCCCGTCCATCGTGAAATGGGATGTCGCAGATATGGGTGATATGGTTTTCACGGAGGAAGATCTCGGGCGGTCGGAGCAGGAGCGGCCCGCCCGGAAGTTCAGGCAGGTACCGCGCATGTTCAACCTTCATAGCTGGGCGCCCCTTTATTTCGAACCGGACAATATAATCAACAGCACCGACTTCAACGTACACGCCGGGGCAACGCTGGTGTCGCAGGGCCTGCTGGGCAACGCTGTCTCGAGCCTCGGCTATGGATATACCGCAGAAGGAAATTCGCTCGTGAGAGGTAAAATAAGCTACCTCGGGTCGGTACCTAAATTCGAGGTCACCGGCACGTGGAGCAATGAGGGGCAGCGCGTATCGAAGCCTGAAAATGTTGCGGCTACCGATAACCTTAAGGATTACCTTGAGGTTTCCGCTGTGGCCTATGTGCCGGTTCTACTTTCGGCGGGACATCATATCCGCCGCATTACCGCCACCGCTCAATTCCTGCACCGGAACTCACTGATCTGGGATTCGCAACAGAACAAATATATAAACGGGGAGAATTACCTCGGGGGAGTGCTCCTTTACACCGATAACGTCAGGCAGTCACAGCTCGACCTGCAGCCGCGGTGGGGTTACGCCTTTAAGTTATCGGTGATGTCGAATCCCTTGAGCGACCGTTTCCTGACCACATGCAGCGTTTACGGGAGGGGATACCTGCCCGGCCTGTTCCGTCACCACGGCCTTACGCTGGCAGCTTCTTATATGGAGACGGCTGGAGAAGGGGTCTTCGGGTATCCGATATTCGACGTTTTGCCGCGGGGGTACAAGTCCGATTTTCTGCCTTCGAAATATTTCGGTGCATCGGCCAATTATAGATTGCCGATAGCTTACCCGGATTGGGGTATAAGCGGGGTGGTCTTTCTTAAACGTATATGGATGAGCTTCGGCATCGACTATGGCCGCTATCCCGGCGCCAAGCAGGATCCGGCCCTTCCTCTTACCGAATCGGGGACCAATATCTGGTCGTGGGGAGGCTCGGTGAACCTCGACTTCGTGCCGTTCAGGCTTCCGTCACAAGGAACCTGCACGGTTACGGTATCCTGTTTCGTACCCGACAATACCGGAAAACCGTTCATATCTGCGGGTTTCTCGGTCCCGTTATAAAAACAAAGACTTACTGCGGGTCGGATCGGCAAATAAAAATACGGGCGATGATTCGCCCGTATTTTTATTTGCTGCCATAGCTGGTTCACTCGGCTTTCATAAGGCCGCTTTTGAAA
>CAKUKW010000279.1 GCA_934663885.1 uncultured Tidjanibacter sp. | reverse complement strand
GGCACGACCGGCGTTACGGTGGCCACACCCGCAGTAAGCCGTCCATATACGGTCAGCGGCTGGAACGCGCCGGATATGCTCTACACAAACCAGACAATCACCGCCAAACCTTCTGACAATAAGGTAAACATTACTTTCTATCATGCCCTTACGAAGGTGACTTTCTCTTTGAAATTGATAAACAATACAGCTAACGTGCCGGTCAAGGTGAGCTCCATACAGCTCTCGGGCCTTAAAACCACCCGTACTTTTTCTTTAACGTCGGCAGGTTTCGAATGGTCGGCCACACCGGCCGCAACAGGTTCGGCAACTGTCGCGGCGAGCGGGGAGACCGCCAATACCGTGACTGCAGTAGGCACCGATACGCAGATATGGAGCACCGGCGGCCACTTTATCGTGATGCCTGTGGACGACCATCCCGCAGGTGTCAGCGTAACTGTTGTGTTCAATGTGAACGGATCTGATGTGGCGTCCATAACTAAGCCTCTTCCAACGTCGGTGGGGGTATCGGACGCGACCAAATGGCAGGCGGGAAGGTGGATAAACTACCAACTCGAATACTATGCGGATAAAAACGGCCCGGAAATGACCTTCGGAGGCATTACGGTAGCACCCTGGGGCGCTGTACAGAATGTCCCGGTACCTGTAAACTGAGCACCGTCGCCATTAAGGATATCCGAATCTGCCATTCCATTGCTGGGAACACTTTCCCGGCGGGGGATGGGTTACGGGGCACGACCCGGAACCGGGAAACGAATTCCCCCTATTACGTAAGAGGCGCGATGCGGAATTTGACGGCGCGGGTAAAAAGGTCGGCCGAAAGTAACATGAAAGGTAAGAGCTCCCGGGAGCGAGATGATAATTGTCATTATGAAACAAATAGCTACATATTTATCTATTTTTATTTTTGTTTTTGCCTGGGCCGCGTGCGCGCATGAGCAACAACTCGATAGTCCCGCCGGATATATCGAGTTGGGCGTTTCCTTGCCGGATACTGAAACGGACGAGACCCGCAGCGATATTACAGAAGGGGTCGGCACGAACAGATATTTCAACGGCACCATGAAGCTATATGCCTTGTACGGCACATCCGGGGTACATATCGACGGGGATAACGTTACCATGACCGTCTCGGGTCCGGATCCCTACACCCAAACAACCAGCTACCAGAAGTACTGGCCGTACGACAATACCCGGCAGCTTACTTTTCACTCGGTCGCACCGCTGCCCAACAGTACAAATAACGACCTATCCCTCACGACCGCGGGACTCGGTATCACTGTCGGTACCTACACCATCAAGCCGGAAGCTGTCAACCAGTCCGACCTGATGTTTGCCACCACCGGCCCGCAATACGGCGGAAATGTGGCCCTCGATTTCCAGCACGTCCTCTCGCGGATCACTTTTACGGTCATACAGGACGGATATCCTGCCGGAAGCGTGGAAGTGCAAAAAGTAACCCTCCGTAACATAATGAACGGCCTGGGTGGTACGCTTTCCGATGCAGGGACTTATACGTGGACGGTTGCCGGTACACCCTCGCGGAGCGATTTCTCGCTTGAGGTCACCACCCCGGGCGCCGGGCAGGAGGTCACGGAGACGGAAGATTACCTGCGTCCCGCAACCGGATCGGAGGCGTACAATATGTTTCTTTTCCCGCATACCAATACCCAGTTCGGGACGGCGGACCTTTATGTGGAGTACTCCGTCGACGGAACGCCGCACGACAAATCCGTTCCCCTGGCGAGTATCGTCAGCGATCATGAATGGCCCAAGGGAAAATGGATCAACTACCAGATATCGTTCTCCCCGCACGGAATAACTTTCAATACCAGCGTAAAGGGGTGGGGACATAAAGAAACCGATTGGGATATCAGGAATTTCAGGCTGGAGGCGTCACAGTCAGAAGTTAATATCACCGACTATAACGGGGCGCGTATCTATTTCTCCTCGAACAAGCCGGACGTAAGGGTACTGGATGAAGTATATGAGGATGTTTACCAGGGGACTGCCGTATCCAACACCCGGAAGACCAATGAAATATTCAACGACCTGGCCAAGACCGTGGCGAACCAGGATAATCCGTATCGTTTCCATTACGATTACAACAGCGTGACCGGGGAAGGTACCGGATACATAGAACTGCTCCTCGACGACGCCGTCAACGCGCCCGGAGAATACTCATACCGGCTGGTGCTTGCAGCATCCGATACCGGCGATCCTGACGGGAGACAGCTGCGGCGCGAGATAAGAGTCAATGTAAAGCAATACGGTTACCGCTCCGACACTCCTATGA
>CAKUKW010000278.1 GCA_934663885.1 uncultured Tidjanibacter sp. | reverse complement strand
GAGGTACCGCTTCTTCGATTTCAGGTTGCTGGGGCAGCAGTGGTATTTCGTCATAAACCCGTTCTTCGATGCCGGAATGGTGGTGCAGCCATACAGGCTCGAAGAAATGAAGAATGCCGCCTCAGCCGGCTCAAGGTTTATATACGACGGCCAGCGCGAACGGCTGCACCTTAGCGCAGGGTTGGGGGTGAAACTGATAATGAACCGGAACTTCGTATTGGGTGCCGAGTATGGTATCCCGTTAGATAAAAGGGATGGCAAAAGCGGCCTTTACCTGGATCTCAATTATATATTCTAAACTAAAAAAACGGAGCCGGTTAGTAGGTGGCCGATAATGCCATAAACCAAAAGCGGAACTCTCTTTGAGTTCCGCTTTTAATATATGTGTCAGCAGATTAGACCAATCCGGAGAATCCCATAAATGCCATAGCGAGAATACCTGCCGTAACGAGGGCGATAGGTACGCCCTTCATGGCTTTGGGCACGTTGAACAACTCCAGCCTTTCGCGAATACCGGCGAATATAACAAGCGCCAGTGCGAACCCTGCGGCAATAGAAGCCGAATAGACGACCGATTCGGCAAGGTTATATTCTTTCTGCACGAGAAGAATGGCGACACCCAGCACAGCGCAGTTTGTAGTTATGAGCGGGAGGAAGATACCGAGCGCCTGGTAAAGGGCGGGGCTTATTTTCTTAAGTATAATTTCGACCATCTGCACCAACGCCGCTATCACCAGTATGAATACGATGGTTTGCATGTATTCTATACCGAGAGGCACGAGTATCTTGTATTGTATGAGCCAGACTACTATAGCGCTTATTGACATTACGAAAATAACGGCGGCGCCCATCCCCATTGAAGTGTTTACCTTATTAGAGACCCCGAGGAAAGGACATATCCCCAGGAACTGGGCCAGAACGACATTGTTAACGAAAATCGATCCTATGATAATTGCTACATATTCCATACACTGAATTCCTTTATCCCTACGAGCGTAACTTTGCCGTAGCCTTATTAAACAATACCATTAAGTAACCGAGGGCTATAAATGCGCCGGGCGCCAGGACGAAAGCCAGTATACCGTCCCCTGCTATGAATTTGAACCCGAAAATAGAGCCCGATCCGAGAATTTCACGGACAGCGCCCAGGAGCGTGAGTGCCAACGTGAATCCCAGCCCCATACCGAGACCGTCGAGGGCGGAAGCCCAAACCCCGTTTTTGGAAGCAAAAGCCTCTGCACGGCCGAGGATTATGCAATTTACAACAATGAGCGGGATAAATACGCCGAGCGTTTCATACAAAGCCGGAACATAAGCTTCCATCAGCAACTGCAATACTGTCACGAAAGAAGCTATGACTACGATAAAGGCGGGAATCCTCACCTTGTCGGGAATGAAATTCTTGAGGAGCGAAATGGCTATGTTCGATAATATAAGGACGAACATAGTCGCCACTCCCATACCCGCACCGTTAATGGCCGATGTAGTGGTCCCCAAAGTCGGGCACATTCCCAAAACGAGAACGAAAGTCGGGTTCTCCTTGATTATTCCCCTTGTAAGTATGCTTAATTTACTCATAACAGCCCTAATTATTAGTTGATGTAGCCCCAGTCGAACCGTCCCATGAAGTGCCCCCATCCAGAAGTCCTTTCTCGATTAAAGCGCGGTAAGCCCTCGCTACCGCGTCTACATAAGCCCTTGAAGAAATCGTGGAAGCGGTGATGGCGTCTATATCGCCGCCGTCTTTCTTAACAGCCATATTAAGATTGGCGGGATTATTACCCACGAAGCTCATTTTCACCGGATTTTCCTTATCGGCCAGTTTTGCACCAAGCCCCGGCGTTTCTGCCTGCTCTAGTACCTCTATATTAACAATATTGCCGGATGTGTCGAAACCGACCATTATCTTTATCGTGCCGCTGAACCCGCTGTTAGTAAGCGATTCCACAGCGTATCCCTTTACCCGGTCATTCTCTCGCGCGGTATAAATATTGATATCCATACCGTCCAACTGCAAAGTTTCGACCTCATCCGTAGGCTGGTTGTCGAACGAAGGAAGGACGTCGCCGAGCGCCGTAAGTTTCTTTTGCAGTTTAGCCTGTGCGATAGGCTCCTTCGTGATGCCGTAGACATAACCTACTGCCGCGGCCGATATCGCCGTTATCACGAACAGTACCAGCACCATATTTAAGAACGTACTTTTCATGACTTTTTAACCTTTTTAGCTTTCACATAACCGAAGCGCTTCGGTTTCATATACTTGTCTATAAGCGGGACGAAAGCGTTCATAATCAGAATCGCGAACGACATACCCTCCGGATAAGACCCCCAATTACGTATAAGAATTGTTATTATGCCTATAC
>CAKUKW010000277.1 GCA_934663885.1 uncultured Tidjanibacter sp. | reverse complement strand
GCTGAAGGGCGCAAGCGCGTCGAGCAGGCTTTCCGGGGACTCGACGAGCTGAGGAAGAACGTGGACTCGCTCGTTGTCATCCACAATGACAACATATCTAAAATATACGGATCGCTCCCGCTCGAGGATGCTTTCGGAAAGGCCGACGACGTCTTGGCTGCGGCCGCCAAGGGTATCGCCGAACTTATCACGCGTGAAGGGCTGGTAAACGTCGACTTTGCCGACGTGCGCGCCGTAATGAGCAACAGCGGCATGGCGCTTATGGGCTCGGGCCGCGCACGGGGCAACGATGAGAACAAGATCATAAAGGTAGCCCAGGAAGCGTTGACCTCTCCGCTCCTCAACCACCAGGATATAAAGGGGGCGAAAGACATCCTTATGAACCTCTCCTATAGCGCAGGCAGCGTAATGTTCGAGGAGGCTACCTCGGCACTGGAGTATATACAGAACAGGGCCAGCAGGATGCTCGGCGAGATGAACGCTGCCAATATTATCTGGGGCGCAGGCGTAGACCACAACCTCGAGGACGAAGTCGTGCTTACCATCGTGGCGACAGGTTTCGAAACCATCGACCCGCTCGGTAACAAGGGCGGGAAAGAGGAGGGGCCGGGAGGCGGAGGCGTTTTCGGCGGCGGAGGTAAAAAGCCGGGAGGCGTCATAAAGGTAAATAATAACAAGAAAAAGAAGTTCGCCGACATAGAGCAATACCTCGCATTACCGGCTTTCAAGCGGCGCAATGTTATACTCACCAATTCGGGGCCGTCTAAATCTTCCAAGGTACTCCAGGAAGACCATGAGCCCGAAACCAAAATACAGAATCCCCCCGAAATAGACCTTTTCTCATAACGGGAAAGATATCTATCATGCGCGCGCATATAAGTGCGCAAGGCGCATAAGGGGTTAAATTACACGGTTTGATAAATTACGCCAGCATACTGCTCTGGAAAGAGTTCGACCCTGCCGTCATAGGCAGCCTGTTCGTTCTCCTTGTTCTTATTTGCCTGTCCGCGCTGGCCTCCGGATCGGAAACATCGCTGTTCTCGCTCTCCCCATCCGACATAAAAACCATAAAGAACCGTCAGTCGCGATCCGACAAGGCAATCCTGAAACTCCTTTCGATGGAGGACTATATGCTTGCCACCATACTTATAATCAATAACATGGTGAATATATGCATAGTCATACTCTCGAACAACATCATAAACGACCTTGTGGTTATTACCAGCGCGACCTGGGAGTTTATCATAAAAACTGTCATAGTTACATTCATATTACTGCTTTTCGGCGAGATAATGCCCAAAGTTTTTGCCCAGCAGTACCCGATGAAGTTTGCGGGTATGATAGCCGTGCCGCTCCTATACGCGAAGTCTTTTTTCAAGCCCCTCTCATGGATACTTGTCCAAATTGGCGACGGCATGAACAAACGGGCCGCCCGCAACAAGAAGAACATATCTATGGGTGAGCTCTCCGACGCACTGGAAATGACACAGGACCAGAGTACGGAGGAGAAGAAAATGCTCGAGGGAATCGTCGACTTCGTGAATACCGAGGTCGAAGAGATAATGCATCCACGCCTCGACATAGTTTCCATCAATATAGAGAAAGGTTTCGACGAAGTACGCCGCACTATTACCGAGTCGGGATTTTCACGAATACCTGTATACAGGGAAAGTATAGACAATATCGAGGGCGTCCTTTACGTGAAGGACATGCTACGTTTTATAAACGAAAACGACGGTTTTGAGTGGTGGAAACACCTGCGTGAGACATATTATATCCCGGAGCATAAAAAGATCCACGACCTGCTGGAAGAATTCCAGACCAACAAGGTTCACATGGCCATCGTCGTGGACGAATACGGATCGACGCTCGGACTGGTTTCGCTCGAGGACATACTCGAGGAAATAGTAGGTGAAATAACCGACGAAAGCGACAAGGAGCAGGACTTCTATAAAAAGGTCGACGAAAGGACATACGTTTTCGAGGGAAAGACACACATTTGCGATTTCGCGGAAGTCCTTTCCCTTCTCGATAATACGTTCGACGACGTGGAGGGCGATGCGGAAACCATTGCCGGCCTGATGCTTGAAGTAAACAGGGATTTCCTGAAAAAGGGCGACAGCATCACCTCCCACGGAATAAAATTTACAGTCCAGTCGATGGACGGCCGCCGCATAGAAAGGGTCAGGGTCGAAATCCTGCCTAAACCGGTTTAACCGTAAAAGTGGTTTCTATTGAATTCCATGTTTATATTCCAGCTTTAAAACACATTTGCGCCAGCGGTTGCTGCCTGTTATGAAAGGCAATAGTCAGGTACTGCTAATGCTGTAGATATTCATAAACACGGCAATACGATAAAAGCC
>CAKUKW010000276.1 GCA_934663885.1 uncultured Tidjanibacter sp. | reverse complement strand
AATAACCATAACTTATTTCAACGGGCTCACACAGACATTTACATTTAACGATAAGGGGGAGAATACTGTCAGGCCGTTTGGAAGAAAGATTGTAAAACTCCAACTCACGGGAGAAGCCCCGGTGGATCTCAGTGCGGATCCAATTGTACTGAACACTATGATAATCGACCTCAATCCGTACCTCCAATAGAAGTGCGGGACGGCTTATCCCCGGAATCTTAAATGTTCCGGAAATAAAAGGAGCGGACATTGTCTGCTCCTTTTATTTCCAATTATTATCACAGTCTTGATTCTACATATTGCTCATTATACGTCCGCCCTTTTTCCGCATACTGTCGTTAGTTCACGAATTCCCAGGTTATATAAAAAGCATTACTTTTCCGTATTATTATTCTGCATGCACGGTGCAGGACATCGATATTCGTCACCGCTTTTATCTCTAAAAGCCTGTATCAAGGAATAAATCCGGGTTAATCATTCCCGTATATAATCCTTTAAAGGTAAATAACCGGACGTGCCCCACGAGACCGTCCGGTTATTATTTTTTGTGCCCGAATTATTCGGCTCTTTTGAGGTTCGAAAGGTTTTCGAGATTGAAGGAGGCTTCTGTGCTTCCGGCTGCTGCGGCCTTGCGGAAAGCGCGCTCGGCATCTGCCATCCTTCCTTCCAGTACGGCTACGATACCGTTATTATTGAGCGCTGCCGCCGAATTTCCCGCTTTCCTGAGGTAATCCTTTGCTGTTTGGAGATCCCCCCTGCGTATGGCGACAGCCGCCATATTACCGTTTGCGACCTGGTCGGACGGATAGTTCACCGCCGCCACGCGGAATACATCCGCAAACTCCGGCGAATCCGCCGGATAAGTTTCGGCTATCTGGTAAAGCTCATAGAGGCTGAGGTAACGCGGGTTGGACTTTATAATTTCCTTACCCTGTTCGACAGTGAACGGCATCACTACATAATTTATCATGTATTCGACCCGGCGCAGTCCCGGATAAACCTCCTTCAGCAGCATATTGTAGGTAGCGCCGTTATCGATGGCCCTTATTTTTGCATCCCTCGCGTCCGGCTCAGGGGTGGAAGAAATTATCTGTAGTAACTGTGTGCGGTGCACGATATCGGAAGAAGCCACCCAACGGGCCACGCTGTCCCAGTCTTCGGCCACGTGTTCGATCCTGATAACCGAATTGTCAATATTATAACGGCTCCGTATAAGGCCGCTCAGCGCCTCGACGCGGTTCTTCGAAAGCTTATCGTTGGAGCTGTATGTGCCTTCGGGGGAGGCGTAACCCCTGAATGTCACCCCGGTGACCTTAAGGTCGCTGTTACGGGTGATTCTTTCTGTAAACCGGTAAATGGAATCGAGCTCGGCCGCGTTGTCCCACAGGCCGCTTTTTATTTCATATTTACCCACTTCGAACCTGATACGTGCAGTCATGTTCTCATACCTGGCTTTTTCAGCCTCGACCTCCGGCACTATCATAGCCACCTTCGGCGCAACGGGCGCGTGTATGGAGCCTGCATATAGAGGGTATTCAACCGAACCGCCGCAGATACTCCAGAGGTCGCCCTCGAGCATTACGGAGGCACCGGACATCCACGGCTGGTATGGTACTTCGGAAATGTACTCCACAATCATAGCCTGCGAAGAAGTTTCTCCACGGCGGATTTCTCTTTTACGGTGGCGCATCTCTTTCTTAGTGAATACTTTCTCGGCATGAGGAGTATTTTCATAAGCGGTGTAAAATTTTTCGTTGCGCTCCATATATCTCGCCGCGTCCCGGGCAAGAAAAACGACAGGAGCCAAAGTCATGGTGTCCCGGCCTTTCACTATTACGGGTACCACGGTGTAACCTTCGTTGCGGGACAAAACCAGATTTTCATAATCGAGCGCGAAACCGACCAGTACAATATCTCCTGAGCGGCCCACTTCGCTTTTTACAACATTCACCGGCGCACCGGGATTTTTCACATTGTCGTTCGCCTTCGCTCCGGCGGCGCCCGGCAGGGCCAATACCGCCAGTATCAACATAATCCTTTTCATAAATAATATTTTCAAGTCGGTTAATTAATAAGATAAATAAGCGAAACCCCGATTTTGGTAATTCCCCAGTATGTCTTCTTGTATTTCGGGAAAGCAGCCTGGCAGTCACCGACAGGGATTTTTTCATGTTCGAGAATCGCAAACCCCGCCCCTATAGTTGCTTCGAGGTTCCACCTCTTGCCGATCATCCACTGGTATCCGTAGGATATGCCGGCTCCGTAAAGAAAGCCCTGATAACGGTTGTCGCGCATATTGTCATTCAGGGGAAGTCCGCCCACATTATACCAGGCGGCGTGTCCGTGAAGCCCGAAAAAGCTCCCGTTAAAA
>CAKUKW010000275.1 GCA_934663885.1 uncultured Tidjanibacter sp. | reverse complement strand
GAAACCGTGGGAAGTCAAGGTCGACATCGCCATGCCTTGTGCGACACAGAACGAACTCGGCGGTGCAGATGCGGAAATGCTCGTGAAGAACGGCGTACAGATCGTAGCCGAAGTTTCAAACATGGGCTGTACCCCGGAAGCTATCGACACTTTCATCCACAACAAGATCCTCTACGGCCCAGGTAAGGCGGTCAACGCGGGCGGTGTTGCAACTTCGGGCCTCGAGATGAGCCAGAACTCGATGAAGTACAGCTGGACTGCGGAAGAGGTAGATGCGAAACTGAAACAGATCATGTCTTCGATCCATGACGCTTGCGTTGAATACGGAACCGAAGGCAAATATATCAACTACATGAAAGGCGCGAACATCGCCGGCTTCATGAAAGTTGCGAAGAGTATGGTAGAACAGGGTATCGTTTAATAATCTCATACATACTTATACAAGAAAGGCGGGATAAATTCCCGCCTTTTTATTTCCATAACGATACTTTTTACGTTTTGTCGACTGCCCTCCAAAATAAATAAGCAGCCTCCGCTTGGAAGGCTGCTATTTGACAGTACCGAATACATCAGCAGATTAATCACCCTGGCGGATTACGCGCCTCTTGTTGCCCTTTATATCTACGATTTGCGGGGTTCCGTCATACCTGATGGAGCCCGTACCCGATTCTGTGGCATAAAGTTCCTTCACCGCATAGCATGACAACGATCCGGTGCCTGATACCGTGGCGTTTACCACGTCGGCCCTCAGGTCACCAGCTCTCACGCTGCCCGTTCCGCTAACAGATACATTGAATCCGTTCGTGCGGCCACCCACTTTCGCGCTGCCGGTACCTGAAACCGATAGTTTGAAATTATCCGAACGGATATCGTCGATATCTATATCCCCCGTTCCGCTGACAGTCGCCGAAAGCGAAACACAACGCAGTCTCTCGCCATCCACATCACCCGTACCGCGTACACTCATAGTAACTTTACCGGAGGATTCGATAGAGTCGAAATCTATATCACCCGTGCCTGTGGTGGACATCTCGAAGTCGCCTGTGGACAGAATGCCTTTGATGTCTATTTCACCAGTACCGGAAGTGCTTACCCCTACCAGCCCCGGATTAGAAACCCTCACTTTGAGGCGGTGCTCCCCGCGGATCTGGACCTTGTCATCTATGGTAATGCTCAGAGTATTGCCGCTCACCTGTACCTTAATGTAAGGCAGGACGTTTTCCGAACCGTACACCGAAACACTCGGCCTGCCGTCCCTCTGGATATATTCAACGTCGGCAATGCCCCGGGAACTAATCTTGTCGAACCTGTCGATACCATTCACCTCGCGCGTGACGTAATTTCTGTCGGCGGTTACAACTTTCCTTTTTCCGCTTTCGGTATTAGCAGCAGTTGTCGCATTGCATGCGGTAAGCGCCGCCAGCAAAGCTATCAGTAAAATTTTTCTCATAGTAATATTTGTTGTTTTATTTATGACGGATAACTCCGGGAAATGTTACAATTATGGCGCAATACTTATCTTCGCTATTAATGCAAATATACATTTTCTCTCGGCTTGAAGCAACTTCATTCTTCACTGCCGGAAAAATCATTAAATTTACACGATGCTACAAGGTGTGGCAAATACTGAATTAGAAGAAAAAATGGATCCGAAGACCGTTGGCATAACTATTTCCAGGGCGCTCAGGAAAGATATTCCCGAGATACTGGCCCTCCAGAAGGTGGCTTTTATCGTCGAGGCCGAGCTGCACGGCAATTATAACATCGAACCGCTGACGCAGACTGCCGAATCGGTGGCCGGGGATTTCGAAACGCATGTATTCCTGAAAGCTGTTAAAGATGGTAAAATCATCGGCTCCGTAAAAGCGAGGGAAACTGCGGAAGGGTGCTGGATAGGCAAGCTGATGGTCCACCCGCAGTTCCGCAGGATGGGGCTTGCCACAATGCTGATGTCTGAAATAGAAAAAGAATTCAGCGGTACAAGTTCCTACTACCTCTATACGGCCGGGATAAACAAGGGAAACGTAAGTCTCTACCAATCGCTCGGCTACCGCAGGGGAAACTGCCACACCGACGAATCGGGAGTGGTGCTTGTAAGGCTTGACAAAGAAAACAGGCGGTTTTAAAACCGTCTGTTTTCTTTGTCAATTGTATTCGAAGTATTATTCCGAGCCGGTTATTGTCCGCAAGAATTTCCCTGCTTGGACATAAGAACCATGCAATTCCTGTTAATCCTGTGCCAGGGGACGTTCGATATATGAAGTGTAATCCTTGACCACCGGCTCGTATTCGCCCTCGAAAAGCGGCGACGATATCAGGAAGTCGGCCGACGAACGGTTGACAGCCGTAGGTACGTTATATAATGTCGCCAGTCTCAGCAATGCTTTAACGTCCACATCATGGGGCTGGGCC
>CAKUKW010000274.1 GCA_934663885.1 uncultured Tidjanibacter sp. | reverse complement strand
AATTGTAAACGGCATCAGAACCGGTTTCGGTATTAGTTACCCTCATGGCCGTATGCCCGAAAGTCGAATAGAGCTCATCTCCGGGGCCGCACGTCAGCAGGCTTATACGGTAAGGCGAAGCAAGAGCGAGGCCCGATATCAGTATCAACGTCAGGAATAACAGTAAGCGCTTCATGGGTTGTCTATTTTATTTTCAAAAATAGTGTTTTTTGTCCTTTATTCAAATAAAATTCAAGGCGAACGGCCAAACCGAATTGCCCGTGCACGCCGGAGGCATAGCTTATATTCTCTAAATACTGGCCGTTATTGAAGCAATATCATTCTATATAAACGTAAAGGCGTATAAAAGATTATATATCGCTCCTATACACAGGCATTATTTCCAATAATATTGGAATCCGGCTGAGATTTAAACGGATTCTTCTTATTTTTGCACTGGATTAACCGGAGATTCCGATGGGAGGCGTAAGGATAGATAAATGGCTTTGGGCCATAAGGGCTTTCAAAACCAGAACAGACGCGGCAGATGCCTGCCGCAACGGGCGCGTATATATTAACGGCGGCCTTACCAAACCATCACGCGAAATAAAACCCGGTGACGAGATATCGGTAAGGAAATCATTCGTTACCTTTACTTATAAGGTCCTTGAAGAGGTGTCGAACAGGCTGCCGGCCAAGGACGTTCCGCGGTATGCCGCCAATATTACGCCACAGGAGGAATTAGATAAACTTTCCGTGCCGAGGGAGACTATATTCGTAAGCAGGGACAGGGGTACGGGAAGGCCTACCAAAAAAGAGCGCCGCGACATAGACTCGCTGATGGACGACTTTTATTACATCGATGACGATGAAGGCTGATTATATACGGCACTAAATGCAACAATCTGGCATCCCCGGGCGTCTTACTGAAAACCCTATCCGAAGATTAAATGAAGCTTGTTAATAAAATATCGGTTCTCGCCATGGCAGTGTTTTTCCTCGCTGCCGGATACTCGTGTTCCATGGAAAAAAAGGATCCTGACGGGAACAACGACAAATACGTGAATGTTTACCTTACCATCGGCGGAACCGTTTATTATGATGCTGAAGACGGAGAGCCCATGAAAATCGAGGGACTTAGAGTCAGCATTAAAGGCACCAACGGGGTAACGTCGACAAACCAGCATGGATTTTTCATCATAAACACGACAACAACCATAAACAGGAGTGATGTCGACGAATCTGTAGTGATCCAGGTCGATGACATAGACGGCAGTGCCGGCGGAGGGCTTTTCAATTCCAGGACAGTTACTATTAACATAGGCAGGCTTGTTGAATGGAATGACGCATCCTCAGTTTTCGTTGCGAAAAACGACCCTTCGAAGCTCAATATATTTGTCGAAAAATCGCTTTAGTAGGCGATGAATAATATAATACAACAAATGAAATTTACAGTAAAAGAAGAGGGAACCTTGCTTCCCTTTCTTTTTTCGGCAATGCCGGAAAAGAGCCGGACTACGGTAAAATCCTATCTTACACATGCTCAGGTAGTGGTAAACGGATGCGTTACTACGCGTTTCGACCATCCTCTGAAACAGGGCGACTCGGTTACGGTAAGCAGGGAAAAAGGCCGCACCGCCTTCAGGCATCCGCTGATGCGCATCGTTTACGAAGACGAGCACATAATAGTCATAGACAAACGTAACGGCCTGCTTTCCATAGGCACCGACAAAGAGCAACAGAAAACAGCTTTTTATATTTTGAGTAATTACGTTAAAAGAGCCGACCCTGGAGCAAGGATATTCGTAATTCACCGCCTCGACCGCGAAACATCCGGCCTGATGATGTTTGCCCGCGACCAGAAAATACAGGAGACCATGCAGCGCTCATGGAAATCACTGGTTTCCGACAGAAGGTACGTGGCGGTAATCGAAGGATGCCTGCCCGAAGAAGAGGGTTCAATACTGTCATACCTCACGGAAGATAAAAACAGGAAAGTATGGGCTTCGCCTAAAGGTGAAGGCCCGCAGGCGGCGACGTATTACAGGGTAACGAAAAAAGGCATGCAGTATTCGCTCATAGAGCTTATGCTCGAAACGGGCAAAAAGAACCAGATCAGGGCCCACCTGGAGTGGAAAGGGTGCCCTATTGCCGGCGACAAAAAATACGGTGCGAAAACGAATCCCGAGGGCCGGGTCTGCCTGCATGCCTATAAACTCAGATTTTCGCATCCCGTAACGGGCGAAGAACTGGACTTCAGCACGCCAATACCGGCAGGTTTCGCAAAACTGGTAAACTGAGGCTAAAACCGGCCGCAAACGAGTTGGTTGCTTACTGTCAAGCTGCAAGGTGCCGCCCTGGGGCGGCACCTTATCTTAACTAAGTAAAGGATTGCCTGCAAAAATACTTGCCTCCCGGTGTGCCCTCAGGTGCCTCCCGATTCATTAAAATAACCCGCACCGTGATGATT
>CAKUKW010000273.1 GCA_934663885.1 uncultured Tidjanibacter sp. | reverse complement strand
CAGGAAGCCGTCGCAAAAAGATGTTTTCGACCGCAATATAAGGGAGTCGAGAAGGGAAGAATATTTGGCGCTCCCTAAACCGGTATTCTCAATCACCGCCAAGATAAACGGCCATAAGCAACGCATAATGGAGAGCGGAGAGTGGAACGACCGCACCGAGGACATTTCACAGGAAGCCCATGAATTCGTCGAAATGATAGGCCTGCAGGAAGCGAAGACACAGCAGAGACCGTAGCAAATAATTGAATAATTTTCAGAGCATTTTTTAAATTCTATACAACGTGCCGCGGCAAATGCCGCGGTTTATTTTTTCCCGAATACTTTGTCTTGAATTTAAAATGGTATATATTTGCTCCCGCAACGGTTTCTGCAACCCGCGGGCAACGCGGGTATGGAATTAAATGGGAACGCCGTGAAAATCGGCGACAGTTCCCGCTGCTGTATACATCCCCGTTCAACGGAACGGAAAAAGTACCGGCACTCTCTGCCACTGGTCCTACGACCGGGAAGGCGCCGGCTACTGGATGAAAGTCAGAAGACCTGCCGCTGCGACAAGGAGATTTTATGCCGCGGCGAACGGTCAGGATCTAAAAGAAGTATTTGATTTCTTTACGGTTTCCTCTCAGTTTTTCTCTGCACATGCTCCTTGGCAAACTCATTACGGAGCAATGATGACTAGCATTAATTTACAGGCGTACCTGCTGAAGCAAATTAATTTATTATCAGTCCATGGACGCGATACGGTATCGTCGTTCAAATTTCGCTTTTGCACCCGAACAACCGAATCAATTTTAATAACCATAAATAATTAAACCGTTATGAAAAATCTTAAACTTTTACTTTTTTTCGCACTTGCGATTTTTTTCACCGCATGTAATAAAGGCAACGACACCAAAGAGCCTGAAGTATACACTATCGATTTCGAATCGGTACAGCTTCTTTCTACCTCCAGCCAATATTCGAATATACTCTGGGGAAAGCCGCAGGCAAAAGGAGATAGCAGCGGGAACAATGTATATGACGGGATACTGTATACCGAAAAAGGCGCAGGCTTCGGCAGTTATTTCAACGATTTCGCAGGTACCGATTACCCCAGCGACTCCTGGGGAGGGTTTGCATTTTCATCGAATAAAGTACTCGATGACACCGAAGACCCGATGGACTACCGCTACCAGTTCAGCGTATATGCGGCCCAGGCGTCCAAATTTGCCATTGCATTCGATATGGGCGGTTGGAACGGAGGCGCTTACGAAAGCCCGTTTATTACCTTCGATAAAGAAGTTTCGCTCGTCTCGGCCCGGATTGCAAACTCGAACAAAGGTTACCATTACTGCCTAAAGAACCCTAACGGGGTGGAAAATTTCTACTTCACGTTATCTATCACCGGCTATAAGGGACAAACTGAGACGGGTAATGTGAAAGTTGAACTGGCTGCAAAAAGTAGTGTCCTCTCCGATTGGAAAGAGGTCAACCTGACGGCGTTGGGAAAAGCGGACAAATTGGAGTTCTCCTTTGACAGCAACGACAGCCACCCCACGTACGGCATCAACGTGCCCGCATTTTTCTGTATAGACGATATCAAATTTACAATCGAATAATATTTTCACATCAAAATTCAGTCTCCTCCTTTACGGAATAAAAAAGCCATCATATATGATGGCTTTTTTATTGAATTTGTTTATGGGGGGGGGGACTGGATTGCCCCGCAAAAAGACGCTCGGCTTTCAGTATGCTCCCGCAGGGCGATTCAATGAAATCATTAGAAAATTGCCATTCAATCCTTCTATTTTGAAAAAACTCTTTCCGTAGAAAAAAATTATCAGAGTTCCCTCAAAATAGAAAAGCCATCTAAGGATGGCTTTTCTGCTGATTTCAATAGTCGGGGTGACTAGATTCGAACTAGCGGCCACACGCCCCCCAGACGCGTACTCTAACCGGGCTGAGCTACACCCCGAGCTCATCTGGAAATACTTCCCCCTATGGCTTCGGGTAAAGCCAGGATTTAAATTGCATTTCCGGAGTGCAAATATAATAGATTCTATTTAAAATTCACCCAACTTAGCGCTGAAAGTTATATTTTATTTCTCGCTTCACCGCGTTTTAGCAAAACGGCGCGCAATCCAGCCGTAATTAGTTGACAATAGTACCGAAAAGTGTTGCTGACGAACAATCTTCGATCAAAACATTAACGTAATCACCTGCCGCAATATCTTCCCGACCATCGAATACAATCATCTTATTTTGGGAATTACGGCCGCAAAGCTGTCCTTTTCCACGTTTCGAAGGTCCTTCTACCAGTACTTCGAATACTTTGCCCAGATCCATGCGGTTACTCTTCGCCGAAAGCTCGCTCTGGAGATCTATTATCTGCTTAATACGCGCTGTCTTGACGTCCTCGGGAACGTCATCTTTGATGTGCCGGGCGGCTTGTGTCCCGGGACGCTCGGAATACTTAAACATATAGGCGAAATC
>CAKUKW010000272.1 GCA_934663885.1 uncultured Tidjanibacter sp. | reverse complement strand
GAAAAAGATATGCAGAACAACGTACCCTTGGCCGAGAGGCTTCGTCCCCAGGCTCTGGACGACTATATCGGGCAGGAACACCTGGTAGGTAAGGATGGTGTTTTCCGCAAATTCATAGAAACGGGGAATGTGCCTTCTTTTATACTATGGGGTCCTCCGGGAGTAGGGAAGACAACCCTTGCGCGGCTGGTTGCCAATGCCTTGGATAGGCGCTTGTTTACGCTATCCGCCATAAATTCCGGGGTAAAAGACGTGCGCGACATAATCGATCAGGCGGGCAAGCAGAAATTTTTCAATACTCCGCCGCCTTTCCTGTTCATAGATGAGATTCACCGTTTCAATAAGGCGCAGCAGGATTCTCTCCTCGGCGCCGTGGAAAAGGGAACGATAACCCTTATAGGCGCTACGACCGAGAATCCTTCCTTCGAGGTTATCTCTCCGCTCCTCTCGCGCTGTCAGGTATATGTTCTCAAGGCTATGAATGATAAGGAGTTGGGTGAGCTTCTGGAGCGTGCCCTCAAGAGTGACATGGTACTGAAAGAGCGCAATATTGAAGTGAAGGAGACGGGAGCGATGTTCGGTTTCGCTGGCGGCGACGCGCGGAAGTTGTTGAACATACTTGATATAGTTACCGGCGCTCATCCGGGAGATTTGATAATAGATGATAAGACGGTTACCGAAGCCCTTCAGCAGAATATAGCCCTTTATGACAAGAACGGCGAGATGCATTACGATGTTATCTCTGCATTTATAAAGAGTTTGAGGGGAAGCGATCCGAATGCGGCGGTTTATTACCTGGCGCGTATGCTGGCGGGTGGGGAAGACCCAAAATTCATAGCGCGCCGGATGGTAATACTGGCGGCAGAGGATATAGGCCTTGCCAATCCAAACGCATTGCTGCTGGCCAACGCCTGCTTCGATACCATACACAAGATCGGAATGCCTGAGGCGCAGCTCCCTCTTGCCGAAACGGCCGTTTATCTGGCCACGAGTCCGAAAAGCAATTCCACGGCGATGGCTATCTGGGAGGCAATGAGCTTTGTCAACAAGGATACTAACAACCGCCCCGTTCCGCTCCATATCCGGAATTCCCCCACCAAACTGATGAAGGATCTTGACTACGGCAAGAACTATAAATACGCGCATAGTTACGAAGGTAATTTTGCAGATCAGGAGTTTATGCCCGCAGGACTCGAAGGCAAAAAGTTCTATGAACCCGGCAATAATTCCAAGGAAGCCGAAATCAAGAAGCGCCTCGAGCAGCTTTGGAAAGGGAAGTATTGAGAGTCTGAAAAAGTTTATCCGGCGCCCGTGCTTCTACGGCTTTCCCGGGTGTGGAAGAATAAGAAAGACCCGCTTGCCATGGCGGGTCTTTACTGTATATACTTTCACCATTTATAGAAACATCAATATCAGCAATTGGGCGCACAGTACGCGCAGGAACATTGTGAGCGGATAGACTGTCGCATAGCTGACAGCGGGCAGATCGTTCCCGGCCATATCGTTGGCATAAGCCAGGGCGGGGGGGTCTGTCATCGAGCCGGCTATCAGTCCGCTTAGCGTAAAATAATTGAGTTTTAAGAATTTGCGGCCTATAACCCCTATGGCCATAATAGGTATCAGGGTTATAAGTATGCCGTAACCTATCCATTTATATCCTCCGGCCACTATCGTATCTACGAAAGTTTCACCCGCACCGAGACCTACGCACGCCAGGAAGATAGCGATTCCCACCTCCCTGAGCATAAGGTTCGCGCTCATTGTAGTATAGGTAACGAGCTTGTATTTCGGGCCGAAGCGGCTTATAAGGATGGCCACGATAAGCGGCCCTCCGGCCAACCCCAGTTTCACCGGCTGCGGTATTCCGGGGAACACTATCGGAATGCTCCCTAATATGACCCCGAGCGCTATTCCGATAAAAATTGGAAAGAGGTTCGGGTGGTTAAGCCTTTTGAGTGAGTTTCCGAGTATTTTTTCCACCTCGGATATGGCCGACTGTGTACCTACAACCGTCAGCCGGTCACCTATCTGAAGCTGCAGAGAAGGACTGGCCACCAGGTCGATGCCCGCACGGTTTACTCTCGTAATACTTACTCCGAAACTGCGCAGGCGGAGCTGGGCGAGTGTTTTGCCGTTTATTTCGGATTTTGTTATGAGTATGCGGCGCGATATCAGCTGCGTGGTAAGCTGCTTCCAGTCCAGTTCGATTTCCTCGCCTATGAGCGCGGTAATCGCGGGAACGGCCGACTGGGAAGTTATTACCAGTATATCGTCACCCATGTTTAAAATGGTCTCGGCGTTTACCATTTTTACTTCTCCGTCTTTGCACCGTATACGGGAAATAACGTAGTTGCGTTGTACCAGGTCATGGATATCGCCGACTTTCATGCCGCAAAGGGATGGGTTGGCCACCCTGAGGGAGAGCTGGCGGGCTGTCGAATCCTGCGAACTATCCGTCGCCATCGCCATTTTCTCTTCATGGGCC
>CAKUKW010000271.1 GCA_934663885.1 uncultured Tidjanibacter sp. | reverse complement strand
GCTACGACGTTTGCCCGTCGCCGAAGAAAGCCCTCCGCATGGAGCCGATAGACACACAGCTCGGCGAAGTGGCCAACTGGGAATACATGCACCACAATGTGGGTTACAAGGATACCATACTCGAAAAATCGAAAACCGTCAAGGGCAGCCAGTTCGCACAGCCGATGTTCGAATTCTCTGGCGCATGCGCGGGTTGCGGCGAAACCCCTTATATCAAGACGATCACGCAACTGTTCGGCGACAAGATGATGGTTGCCAACGCTACGGGCTGTACCTCCATTTACAGCGGTTCGGCTCCTTCGACGCCTTACTGCAAGAATTCCGCGGGCCACGGTCCGGCATGGGCGAACTCGCTCTTCGAGGATAACGCCGAGTTCGGACTCGGTATGCACCTCGGCGTAGAGAAGCTCCGCGACCGCGCTCAGGAAAAGATGCAGAAGGCTATGGCCGAATGCAAGACCTGCACCCCGGAAATGAAGGAAGCCATGCAGGCGTGGATAGATACCCGCCACGATACGATAGCCAACGGCGAAGCTACAGCCAAACTTATTCCGCTCCTCGAAAAAGCGGAGTGCGATTACGCGAGGGAGCTCTTTGAAATGAAGGACAACCTGGCCAAGAAGTCACAGTGGATTATCGGCGGCGACGGTTGGGGTTACGACATCGGCTTCGGCGGCCTCGACCACGTTATCGCTACCGGCGCGAACGTCAATATCCTCGTCGTGGATACGGAGGTTTACTCCAACACCGGCGGCCAGTCGTCGAAGTCCACCCCGGTGGGCGCGGTAGCCAAGTTCGCTTCCGCAGGTAAACGCATCCGCAAGAAAGACCTCGGCGCGATAGCCATGACATACGGTTATGTTTACGTTGCCCAGGTTTCCATCGGCGCCAACCAGAACCAACTGCTGCAGGTTATCCGCGAGGCGGAGGCCTACAACGGGCCATCGCTCATCATCGCCTACGCTCCGTGTATCAACCACGGTATCAAGGGCGGTATGACCCACACGCAGACTATCGGTAAGGAAGCCGTAGCGAGCGGTTACTGGCACCTTTACAGGTACAATCCCGAAATGGAGGCCAAAGGCGAGAACCCGTTCAAACTCGACTCGAAGGAGCCCGACTGGAGCAAGTTCCGCAGTTTCCTTATGAACGAAGTCCGCTATACTTCGCTCATGGCATCGTTCCCCGGGGAGGCCGATGAGTTGTTCGCTGCCGCCGAGGAAAATGCAAAGTGGCGCTACAACAGCTACGTCCGTATGTCCAAAATGGAATATAAAGGATGATGGTTAAATAATTAATTACAGAGGCGTCCTGATAGGCGCCTTTGTAATTGATGCCGTTGAAAGATCGATTGAAAAATATTATTGATATATTTGCGTCGTGCGGGATTGGTGGAAGGGGGAACGGATATCCAATAATTTGCTCCGCATCTGGAATTTGCCATATTGCCGACCTGATAAATTAAATAATTGATATATATGAAAAAAATTGTCCTGTTATTATTCATACTTCCGGCAGTGCTGATGTTGAACAGTTGCAATAAAACGCATAACGAGCCTGATCCAGCAGGAACGGTACAAGTGCAAATGTTGAATTATGCTCACGGGAATACTTATCTGGATATTCGGGATGGAGAGGGATTCGTTACCTTGAATATCGGCACCAACAATAAGTTCAACGTGGTAGGCTACAGTGATTACGGTAACTTTGGAAGCAATCTCCTGTGCGATCTGGGAGGAAATGTCGGCGGGTTGGGTAATATCAAGAGCATACCTGCTACCGGCTGGACAAATGTTGTAGAGGTAGTTCCCGGAAACGGTTATGCGATAAGATTTACTTCCGATAAAGGTGTGGTTTACGCGAGGCTGTTTGTAACAGGCTGGATGACCTCTTCGCTCGGCACGGTAGGGGCCTATGTGAAATACCAGGTTCCTTTCGTTCCTTAATCCAGGAATTTATCAAAACTGAAATCGTAAATGCATCCCCAAGGCGGCCGGCCGCTGCCAAGGAGAGAGCGAAATGGCTCCGCAGCAGCGATGTCCGCATGCCGAGAATGGGATATAAGGGCGAGCGTACGACGCTATTGCTGCGAATCGATTAATGGCCGCCGTTTATTTACGGGTGGCCTTTAATTTGCCGGCTTTTCAAGCACTCTAAATTGAAATATGTGAATATTCACACAAACAGTCATTAATCTAAAATTCTAAATCATGAAGAAATTTTTTATTTATTTAGCAATCGGTGCCGCCGCTGCTGCACTTTTATGCTCGTGTAGTAAAAAAGAGGAGAAAACACTTGCAGAAAAGGCCGTAGGAAGCTATCCCGTTACCTGCGACGTAACAATTCCAGGCGCTCCGGCGGCGAGCAGCAATGCTACCCTCGTCCTGACCGAAGTAGACGCCAATAACGTCAAACTCGTTCTCGAAGGTTTCAATATGGGAGAGGGTGTTATCCCTGTGGAAGTAACAAAAGTAGCGCTTCGCGAAGTCGACGGGAACATTGCTTTCTCG
>CAKUKW010000270.1 GCA_934663885.1 uncultured Tidjanibacter sp. | reverse complement strand
CCTATGGCAACGACATGACCACCGATTACCCCAACCCCTACTCATGGGATTTCAATCTCAACTCGGGTCGCCCGATGAGCAGCCGTATCCTCGAGAACGCAGGTGCGACCAATCTTCAGGTAGGTCTGTTCGGATTCATCGGTGTTGAATATTTCATAGCTCCGAAAATCTCTATCGGCGGCGAATTCAACCTCGGTATAGTTTGGAACAACCAGGGCGAAAGCGATGTCAAGAGGCAGTATTACAGCTCGACCGACAACAGCGTCAAGACTGAAACCACCAAAGTGCGCGACCACAACAATCCTAACGACGGTCTTAACCTGAGGACAAAAACGGCCGCCAACATAGCTCTTATGTTCTATTTCTAATAGGCTTGTCAGAATAATAGGGTTGCCCTGCAGGTACCCTGAATGTATAAAACTACATCGTCCCCGCCTGTAAAGGCGGGGATGTTTTATTTTGGTTCGCACCCGGACTTTCCGGTAAGACCCTTTACGGCGGTATTCATATTGTAATGGCCGTTTTGAGGCTACTTTATTTTTGTATTTTAAACCTCCGGAGGCGTCCGCTTTAAGTGCGGACTATTTTAGCTTAAGTTTACTTCACTTCGTTTGTCTTTTTTCTCCTCGCCCGGACAACCGAAAAGCGTGCTTTCGTCGCTATTCACCCGTTCGTCGGTTCGAACATGTAGAGGCCTTTTTGATTCATTTTTTATGTTGCCTTCACTGCGTTCGGCTTCCTCCCGGCGGCCTGGTAAAATGAGGTTGCTCCCTTTGACCGCGCCCGCAGCATCGGTTGGACAAGCAAAAAGCGGGAAGGAAAATAGCCTAAGAAATAATAATGTGTCAATTAAAACTGCCTTTTGAAAAGCGGCGTGCGAGGGGTGCCTGCCTCAATGCAGGGCGGTCAACTCCAGTAATCATTGTATAGAGGCGATAGTGTTTTGTATCCTGATGCGGCAATGTGCCGTATGATAACATCCTGCTAATTGGGAAGTCCATACAAGTTGCCAATATAATTCACCCCCACTCGTGATATCTGATATATTTCAGCGCTTTATCTTTTCCCTGAGCAATATGGATTGTGTGAATATGCGGGCCCGAACTTGGGTAAATAAAAAAAGCGGCCTCCAGGCCGCCCTTCTTTTTTATAGCAATCAATAAAGTACTATTTGTTATACCTGCCCTCTACCTTTTTCCAGTCGATCACTTCCCAGGTTGCCTTTATAGAGTCGGCCCTGCGGTTGCGGTAATCGATATAGTAGGCGTGTTCCCACACGTCCATCGTCATCAGAGGCGTGAGTCCGTCGCGAAGGGGATTGCCGGCGTTCGGCGTCGCCACGATGCGGAGTTTTCCGTCCTTGTCCTTCACCAGCCATGCCCAGCCCGAACCGAACTGGCCTACGGCCGCCTTGGAGAATTCTTCCTTGAATTTGTCGAACGAGCCCCATTCCTTATCTATGGCTTCCTTCAAAGCGCCCTTGGGCTCCTTTTGCGGAGTCGGCGAGAATGTTTCGAAGTAGAACGTATGGTTCCATACCTGAGCACCGTTGTTGAATATGCCGCCGTCGGCCTTTTTGATTATCTCTTCCAGGGTGGAATTCTCGAACTGTGTCCCGGGGATCAGTTTGTTGAGGTTGTCCACATAGGCCTGAAGGTGCTTTCCGTAGTGGTAATCGATAGTTTCCTTACTGATGTGCGGCTCGAGCGCATTGTTCGCGTAAGGTAATTTAGGCATTTCGTGTGTCATAGTCGTAAGAATTATAAGATTTAGAAATAATGAATAGATCGGCATAGTTGAAATATTTTAAGTGTGATATTTTATATATTGGCAAATATCATACCACCAGTCTATATCCCCGTCTTTTACAAAATTAATAAATCCCGGTAGTTATTTCATTAATTTTTAATTATTTATTGATTGTATTTTCTTATATATGAATCAAAAAAGCCTATACTATAGCGGGAATACAGGTAAAAAAAGCGCGCCTTCCCGGGGCGCGCTCCTGCTTTTTAAGTTTCATATTATCAGAATCCTATCCATTTGAAAGCTTTGCCTATGGCAATGAAATCTTCCGATACCAGTGAGGCGCCGCCGATTAGACCGCCATCCACGTCCCTCTGGCAGAACAGCTCGTGCGCATTCGACGGATTGACGCTGCCGCCGTACAGTATGGAGACATTGTCCGCCGCATCCCCGAACTTTTCGCGTATGACCTCGCGAATGAACTCGTGCATTTCCTGTACCTGTGCCGCAGTAGCCGTTTTTCCCGTACCGATGGCCCATACAGGTTCGTAAGCTACGATAAGCTTCACGAACTTCTCATGGTCGAGCCCGTGCACCACTTCCGTGATCTGAGCCCTGACGGCATCGAAATGTACTCCCGCCTCGCGCTCTTCGAGTTTCTCACCCACACAATATATAGGTATGAGATGGTTGGTACAGGCCTGATCCATTTTTTCGCGCAGCGTCTCGCTGGTCTCACCGTAATATTGGCGTCTTTCCGAATGCCCGAGTATCACATAC
>CAKUKW010000269.1 GCA_934663885.1 uncultured Tidjanibacter sp. | reverse complement strand
TCTCACCTCCGATATAAACATTTCCATTCTCAATGTAAATTGAACTGATAGAGGCCCCTGTATCGGAGAATACCTCGCCCATGCCGTTTTTCCAAACGATAGGCCCGGTTCCCGGTTTTGAACCGACCACATATACGTCGCTACCGTCAACAAAAAGACCGTAACCATAACTCGTGGCCGTTTCGAGCTGGATTAACTGGTCGTTTTTCCAGTATACTGCTTTATAACCGTCATAGCCGCAAGCGTATATATCGCCTTCCACTATCTGGAAACCATATACCTCGGCGTTGCCGTTACTCGGGAAAGCAGTGAATTCGCCGTTTTTCCAGTATCCGGGAGTATTTTCCCTGCCGCCTGAAATATAAATATCGCCTTCGTAAGCGAGCACTTGTTTGGTAAATGAGTGTTCTCCCTGTACCCCGAGTTGAACCATAACGCCGTTTTTCCAATATACCGCCGTGCTGGTGAACGCTTCATAATTAATGGTTCCGCAGACATAGATGTCGTCGCCACCTCCGCTCTGTGGGCCGGTCACCGCAACGCTGCAGATCGCAGTTCTGGCACCGTCGAAAGTTGTCACCGTGATAGTTGCATTACCTTCGGCCAAGCCTTCGACAACTCCCCCCGAGGAAATTGACACAACGGAATTATCGCTTGTACTCCATATAATATTCTTATTGGTTGCATCCTGCGGATATATCGTTGCGGTCAACGCAGCTCTGTCTCCTAATGTAATTGTCAGTGTCGAAGGTTCGATAACCACACTTTCGACTGGAATCTCAATTACCCCGTCATTATTACAAGCGGTCACAAACAAGACGAACATAAATGGTAGGGTACGTAAAAAAAGTTTGATTGTCTTCATAGTAAAATTTTTAATGGTTAAGTCCGGTATTTTTCATATAAGTATGTATCGCCAAGATATTATTCAGGATGGAAGCCTGCATTCAAAATTATTCCAGAAGTAGTGATATCATAGGGCATATTTCGAAAAATAAACGGCGTTTTTCGAAAAAACGCCGTTCATGGAAACATCATGTAGCCGCGGCATACCCGCAGGCTAAGGATCTTTGTGCTTTTTCCTCATCGAAAGTTTCCTGTAATCCGAAGGACTCATCCCGTACTTTTTTGAGAATGCCCTCAGGAAGGATGAATAGGAGCCATGCCCGGATCTCAGGGCGACTTCTTCCATTGAGATATCGGGTATGTCCGCCAGCAGCCTTAATGAATATGAGAGACGGTAATCCGAAATGAAACCGGCGACAGTAATTCCGGCACCGTCATGTATGGCATCGGCAAGGTACTTATCGTTTGTGTTGAGCAGCTTAACCATAATCTGCCTGCCGAAAGAGGGATCGGTAAAAACGTTTTCGTCCTTCATAAGTTCGCAAATTTCAAGAAAGAGTCTATTTTCACGCGACATATCGGCATCAGTTGTAAGCCGGATTGCCATCAACTGCTCTTTTTCGTTATGAATGTTTCTCTGTATCTGCCTGTACAGAGCCATGTTTTTACGGCTCAGGCTTCGCGAATAGAGTACGTAAATGCAAATGATGACGATGAGAAACAGGCATACAGCTCCGATAAGAATAATAAGATTACGCTGACGCTGCTTCTCCTTTTCAAGCTTCCCGATTTCGTACAGCGTATAAAATTCGCTCAACTGTACGGCCAACCTGCCTGAGTTCAGCGAATCATGCTTATGCCTGATGTATTCCATGTTGCTGTACGCTTCCCCATACTCTCCCATGCCGGCAAGTATAACCGTTTTAATTTCGAGCGCTTCAAGATAACTAAGCATCATATCTTCCTCAGAAAAATGCACCCAACATCAAATTTGCATAATGCAGGGCTTTATTGTTGTCGCCCGTCGCACCGTAATATGTAGCTGCCGCCTGGTTGTAAAATTGATTGTCGAGGCCTCCATAAGGGTCGATATCCTCTCCTGCCTTCCGGAGATATCCGTAAGCCGCTTCGGTATTTCCCAGTTGTGTCAGGTTCATGACATAACAGCAATAGATATACATCCTTATATAACGAAGGGTGGACTCCCTGTCGTCCTCTGCCGATCCGTCATATATGTAATCATTAAGAAGCTCCAGAGCCAGGCTGCAATAATGGAGCGAACTGGCATAGTCCTTATTGTTATGGGTATTGGATATCAGGTCGAGGCATACGTCGAGCTTGAGTTTGGGACTGTCGGTTATTTTGTAACACTTTTCAAAAGCATCTATCGCTTTGTCATAATGCTTCCCGGCAGCATAAACGACACCTATTCCAAAATATGCATACGCTTCCCAATAACGACTGTTTTTGGTTTCCGCCCGTTCGAGTAACTTCTGCGCCGTTTGCAAAGCCGTCTCGTGAAGACCTTCTTTAAGAAGCTGCCTTATTATCATGATCTCCATGTCAACATATCTGTCGTAATCATGAGATGCCATATACTGTTTGACAGTGGCTGCATATTCAAGGAATTCGGCGGCATAATAATTATTGTAATAATATTAATTCTTGCAATTGTAGCAGGTGTAACTACA
>CAKUKW010000268.1 GCA_934663885.1 uncultured Tidjanibacter sp. | reverse complement strand
ACGTAACCAACAGGAAAGCGAAAAGCCCCGCTATGGCTGCTATTATCAAGAAATACTGCCAGCTCCCCACCAGGAAAGACCCTTTCGGACGCAGGTTTGCCTGCCCTATCTTTATGAACCTGATATCCTGCCCGAGCATTTTCACATCCTCTTTGGAAAGGCCGCTGACAATGCCTCCCGTAGATTGCCGCGGGGTATTGTCGGGCTGCACCCTGATCCTCAGCTGGGGCGCCCTGAGCGTTACGTAATCCAGCCTTGCAGGACTGAAATAAGTGAATTCGACAGGGGCTATTTCGTAATCGCCCTCCACACGTGCTATGAAAGGGTACTCGAATTGGCGGTAACCGTTGATTCCCCTGGCGTTCGTATTAAGGCTCTCGGTGGTTTTCACATTGTATTGCTCGAAAGAGGCGGGGAGTTGCAGTTTAGGCGCATGCACCTGCGGAAGGTTGCCGCTGCCGGTAATCCTCAACGTATACGTCACGGCGGAATTGGCTGTTATCTCCGTTTCAAAGGGTTCTGCAGCCATCTCGAATTCCCCCACCGCTCCGCTGAAACTGGCCGGAGCACCCAGGGGAAGCTCGCGGACATTTATAGTTATCTGATCCGTGCCTACGTTACGCCTGATATCCTGCACTTCCGGAAGCCCCCCGAAGAAATCGTCCAGTATCGATTGCCGCTTGCGCTCCGTGACAAGGCGGGCAACAGCAGTGGCTTCCATAGGGTCTACAACGAGTTTGCCGGATTGCTGGGGGTAAATAAGGTATTCCGCAAGAACCTGCGTATCATATATCTTACCCTTGTATTCCTCCCTCTGGATGCCGTGCTTATTATTGAGCTGCTGGGTCCAGAATCCATTGAAAGAGGGCATCCTTCGGTTCTCAAGCCCGGTAACCGGTACACGGTAAAGTATTTTGTAGGTGACCCTTACGGGCTCGCCTTTAAATGCCGACGTCTTATCTACCTCCGCTCTCAGAATTATATCGTCGGGGGCCACGGTAACCTGCCCCTGCTGGCTTTCATCACGGTCGGGTTCCCTTATAGCCCTTATGGTTATGGGCTTTGTCTTATAGCTATCCCTGCCTATTTCGACGGAAGACTCGGAAATCGTGTATTCCCCCTCAGCCGCAGCCTGTAAGACATAAACATAGGAGTATTTGGTTTCCTGAATCATATTTCCACCGGAAACCGATGAGAATTTACTGGTTGAAGATGTCGGCCCGGCCAAAATATCGAGGCCGCCGAAATCAGGTGCCCTGAATGACTTGGGCTGCGTATTGGAAGTAAATTCAATCCTGAAAACCTCCCCTACCGCGACTACTTCGGGAGAGCGTAATTCATAGGTAACATCCTTTTGCGCGTGAACTGTAGAACACACAGCTACGGACAAACCGAGCAGAAAAAGACTTTTGAATATTCCCCTCATTTTATATATCACTATATATCAGCCTATCCGGTATAACGTAAATATTCTTGCGTTAGTGTTTAATTTCGGCGAAAAAATCATTCCCTTTGTCGTCTACTATTATGAATGCCGGAAAATCCTCCACATATATCTTCCTGACCGCCTCCATACCCAGTTCAGGGAAGTCTATTACCTCGACACTTTTTATGCTGTCCTTGGCAAGTATCGCCGCGGGACCTCCTATCGAACCGAGGTAGAACCCGCCGTATTTCTCACAGGCGTCGGTTACTTCGCTACTTCGGTTACCCTTGGCCACCATGACCAGGGAACCTCCCATACTTTGGAAAAGGCCGACGTAGGGATCCATACGTCCCGCCGTAGTCGGCCCGAAACTGCCCGAAGGCATTCCCTCCGGTGTTTTCGCCGGCCCCGCATAGTAAACCGGATGGTCTTTCATATACTGAGGCATAGGCTTTCCGGCGTCTAACATTTCCTTTATCTTCGCGTGGGCTATATCGCGGGCGACTATCATCGTACCTCTCAGGTTTAGCCTTGTCTTTATCGGATACCGGGAAAGTGTTTCCCGCACCTTCTCCATACCCTGATCGAGATCTATATCAACCGCCGGCGCGAGGAAAGGCGCCTCCTTGGGCAGGTAGCGGGCCGGATTTTTTTCCAATTGTTCTAAAAATATACCGTCTTCCGTAATCTTGGCCTTTATATTCCTGTCCGCCGAACAGCTTACGCCCATTCCTACCGGACATGAAGCGGCGTGACGCGGAAGCCTTATAACCCTGACGTCGTGTACGAGGTATTTACCACCGAACTGGGCCCCTATCCCGCTATCCCGGGCTATACTCTTTATGCGTTCTTCCCATTCCAGATCGCGGAAAGCGCGGCCGCCGTCGTTCCCGCTGGTCGGCAGGTAGTCATAGTATCCCGCCGAAGCTTTCTTGACAGCGGCGAGGTTGGCCTCTGCCGAAGTGCCGCCAATCACTATCGCGAGATGATAAGGCGGGCAGGCCGAAGTACCGAGGTCATATATTTTTTCCCTGAAAAATTTAGTAAGCGACTCTTCATTCAGCAGCGCTTTAGTCTGTTGGTAAAGGAATGTCTTGTTGGCAGAGCCGCCGCCCTTGGTAATGAAA
>CAKUKW010000267.1 GCA_934663885.1 uncultured Tidjanibacter sp. | reverse complement strand
TTGGGACATCCTACATGGCCGAAAGAGCCGTAAATGACCTGCTTGAAAAAACAGGTACAGATCCTCTTGACATAGATCTGGTTATATGCGCTACCGTCACTCCCGATATGTTTTTCCCGTCGACGGCCAACCTCACCGCAGCCAAATGCGGGCTCAAGAATGCTTTCGGCTTCGATATACTGGCGGCGTGCAGTGGGTTTATTTTTGCCCTTGTAACTGCTTCACAGTTCATTGAGACAGGGAGGAACAAAAAAGTAATAGTTATCGGAGCAGATAAAATGTCCTCGATAATAGATCCTACAGACAGGACTACTATCCCGTTATTCGGAGATGCCGCCGCTGCAGTATTGCTCGAGCCCTGCACAGAAAGACTCGGCGTTCTGGATTCGATAACCTGCAGCGACGGGAACGGCGCCAAGCACCTTTTCATGAAGGCCGGCGGATCGGCTTACCCCGCCACTCGGGAAACAGTCGAGAACCGCTGGCATTACGCCCATCAGGACGGACAAAGTGTTTTCAAGGCTGCAGTAACCCACATGGCTGACGTTGCGGAGAAAATAATGCAGCGTAATAACCTTACCGCCGACGACATCAAATATCTCGTTCCCCATCAGGCAAATCTGCGCATTATAGATGCTACGGCGCAAAGAATGGGGCTTCCGAAAGAGAAATGCATGATCAACATTGAAAAATACGGAAACACCACTGCAGCCACTATACCATTATGTTTATGGGATTATGAGAGCAGGCTCTGCAAGGGTGATAACCTGATTCTGGCTTCGTTCGGGGGCGGCTTCACATGGGGGTCGGTCTATGTCAAATGGGCATACGACGGGGCTGATTTTTCCAAATAGCGAAATTCAAGATTGCGGCAAAAGGAAATTATTTATATATTTGCACCCGCGATCTAATGGTTCCATAGTTCAACG
This sequence comes from uncultured Tidjanibacter sp., assembly GCA_934663885.1. GTDB lineage: Bacteria > Bacteroidota > Bacteroidia > Bacteroidales > Rikenellaceae > Tidjanibacter. The sequence goes on along the minus strand of CAKUKW010000267.1, from coordinate 1,628 downwards.
GATAGAACGACAGTTTCCTAAACTGTAAATCCAGGTTCGATTCCTGGTGGGACTACAAAAACTCTTCCGGCATGGAAGAGTTTTTTATTTTGTAAGCGCACTACCTTGCCTGCTATATATTTTCGCTCGGCTCGCATGATTCCGGATTGCTTTCCACAAGACTCTGAAAATTGTATCTGGAATTACGAATATATTGTACCAAACCGGGCGGCATAAATTTATGCCGCCCGCAATCGTACATTCTCTTTCAAGCCTTTTAATCAGAAAAATATTACTCCTCCTGACTCAACCATATCAAGGCTTAGGCGTAGGATCGTCGCTAACCGTTGAATTGCCTTCGTTTAGAGTTGGAACGATTTGATACCCGCAGTCGTTACATACGAACATCAGCGGATCGACAAAAATTGACCATCCATTAGTACCGCAGATACGGCACTCAAGCGGTACCTGGCCCGAACGTGTCTCTCCATGAAGGTATATTTCCCCAGAGGAGGTTATGTGGGAAATCTGGCTGGACAATATCACCATATCCTGACCGGGTGATTCTTTTACTTCCTGCTTTGAGCATGAAGCAAGCGCGAATAATACGCCGAGTAACAACAGTAATTTTTTCATAAGTTGTAATTTTAAATTTACACAATCAAATATATGTATTTGCTAAATACAAATCAAGTAAAAAACCAATCAGCTTATAATTAAGCCCTTACAGACTATCTTGATCATATAAGAAAACAATACCTCCCTGCCGCACCAGCGATATGGACCATACCATTTATTATGGATAAGCAGGATGCCATTTGGCGGGATCGGGCAAATTGAAGGAGATTTGGCTAAATACTTTTTTTGGAGTAACCGGGAAGAAAGGTATATTTGCTACCTGTTAAAACCTAAATCATAAAAAATGAAGAAATTACTTATCCTTTGCCTTCTTATTTCGGTGACAGCTACATCGTTTGCACAGACGGGAAATGAGAAACGCTCCGCTTTCCACCTCAGTTTTTTTCCGCCCTTAAGTACAAATGGAAAATTTGCGTCTGAATACACCAACGCGACTTCTGTCAGCCTGCTTGTAGGCATATCGAACAACGAAGAGATATTCAGTATCGCGGGTCTTGCCAACATCGTTAAAAATAACGCAAACGGCTTTCAACTGGCAGGCCTGTTAAACTACGCTGCAAACAGCGGAAACGGCGCAATGATATCCGGGCTGGCCAATATTGTGCGGAATGGCTATAATGGCTTCCAAATGGGAGGATTGTTCAATACGGCCAGCCGGCTCTACGGTGCACAGGCTGGGGGATTGGGCAACATTGCAGGCGATGTTATCGGATTCCAAATGGGTGGCCTAGGCAATATAGCAGGCAATACTGTAGGGTTCCAGTTGGGCGGATTCGGCAACATCACGGGTAATGCCATCGGATTCCAGTTCGGAGGTGTCGGTAATATAGCCGGTAATATCAGTGGATTCCAGCTCGGCGGCCTGGGTAACATTGCAGGATACGTCAGCGGTTTTCAGTTCGGCGGCGTATTCAATTATGCAAAAAGGGTGTCGGGAGTGCAGTTCGCCGGACTCGTCAATATAGCCGAAAGCAGCGATTACCCTATCGCCATACTCAATATTATAAAAA
>CAKUKW010000266.1 GCA_934663885.1 uncultured Tidjanibacter sp. | reverse complement strand
CGAGCCTATGGTCGCTTCGCTGGGAGAAAAGTACGCCGTGCAGGAGAAATTCATATTCCCCGACCATCACATCTATAAAGTCAGCGAGCTGCGTGGTGTCGAAGAGAGGCTCGCGGCCCTTCCCGGGGATACCGTCATAGTGACCTCCGAAAAAGACGCCATTAAGCTGACCAACCGCCAGAAGGTACCGCAGGCCCTGCAAGACAGGCTCTACGTAGTTCAGGCAAGGATGGCATTCCATGAAGGGAACGAAAAGGAATTTATCCAGAACATAATAAGGGATATAAAACAATCCTGAGCCGCATACCAAAATCACGCTCCGGGCGTTTAAAATAGTGACGCAGTGCGTGGGCTGTGCCGACTCCGGACGGCAATAATGTTATGATCGGGGTAACCGGCCCGCTCCGGCAGTCGTTATTGCGTTACGGCACAATTAATGTTGTCTTTAAGGGAAAAACGGGCCGGAGTCTGAAAGGTCAGAACGGGTCCGATGTAAAATTACGAACGTACCATCAAGCCATGCACGAAGAGAAAATAAAGGAAGCCGCGCGCTTTCTTAAAGAAAAGACAGGGTTCGAGCCAGAAGTCGGAATAATCCTGGGCACAGGTCTGGGGGGCCTGACGGAACATATCGACACCCAGCACGTCGTGGAATACACGGATATTCCCGATTTTCCGGTTTCGACCGTGGAGGGCCATAAAGGTAAGTTGATATTCGGGCGGCTCGGAGGCAGGAAAGTCGTTGCCATGCAGGGCCGTTTCCACTATTACGAAGGGTACGAAATGTGGCAGGTAACTTTTCCGGTAAGGGTTATGAAGCTGCTCGGCATACAATACCTTTTCGTGTCGAACGCCAGCGGAGGGATAAACAGCACTTTCAGTATAGGCGACCTTATGGTTATCGACGATCATATAAACCTCATTCCAAACCCGCTGATAGGGCCGAACGACAAGCAGTGGGGGCCCCGCTTCCCGGATATGTCGGAGCCCTACAACAGTGAACTTATCCGTAAGGCCACGTATGTCGCCGAGAAAGAGGGGATAAAGCTGCAATACGGCTGTTATGTCGGCACGACAGGGCCGACCTTCGAAACGCCCAGGGAGTATGGCTATTTCCGCGCTATAGGCGGCGACGCAGCGGGGATGTCGACTACGCCGGAAGTTATCGCGGCGCGCCACATGGGTATACCTGTGTTCGGGGTGTCGATAATCACGAACCTCGGTTTCAGCGGGGTAAAGAATTCGCATACCGATGTTCAGGCCGAGGGCGCCAAAGCCGAAAAGAGGATGACGAAACTGTTCATCGGATTACTGGAGAATATTTGACTCCCCGGGGGAATCATTCAGTATCCGTAATCGGGTTAAACCCTAATACTTACTAATAAAATCGCAATACAAAAATCTGAAAATATGCTTGAGAAGATTAAAAAGGCGGCCGATTACGTAAAGGGCCGCGCGGAGGGTTTCATGCCCCAGGTAGGAATAATATTGGGCACGGGCCTCGGCGGCCTGGTCGACCATATAGATATAAAATATTCGATAGACTACACCGACATCCCGGACTTTCCGGTCTCGACGGTCGAAGGGCATAAAGGCCGTCTTATTCTCGGAATGCTCGGGGGAAAGAGGGTTGTGGCCATGCAGGGCAGGTTTCACTATTACGAAGGATACACGCCGCAGCAGACTGTGTTCCCCGTCAGGGTTATGAAATACCTCGGCATCGGCCACCTTTTCGTATCGAATGCCAGCGGAGGGATGAACTCCTCCTTCCGCGTGGGCGACCTGATGGTCATAACAGACCATATTAACCTTATCCCCAACCCGCTCGTAGGGCCCAACATAGCAGAACTGGGACCCCGCTTCCCGGACATGAACGACGCGTACGATCCGGAGTTGGTAAGGAAAGCCGTAAAGATAGCCGAAAAAGAGAAGATAAAACTGCAGTTCGGATGCTACGTAGGACTAACGGGCCCCACCTTCGAAACGCCTAAGGAGTACTATTATGTCAAAGTGATAGGCGGCGACTGTGTGGGAATGTCCACGACGCCCGAAGTTATCGCGGCCCGCCACATGGGTATCCCCGTATTCGGCGTCTCGATAATCACCGACCTTATGAGCAATACTTCCGTTTCGCACGAGGAAGTGCAGGAGCAGGGCAAGAAGGCGGAAAAGAACATGACAAAGCTTTTTATAGGGATGCTCGGGGAGCTGTAAGAGTCCCGGTGACGAATCAATCCCCGTCAGGGTGGAGACGGCTGGCACGCCCTATATTTTTTAAAAGTATTTTTAGAGTCTTTTCGATTAAAAACCTTACCTTGCACAAAATTCGGAGCAACGATGATAAATAAAGTAATACTGATTGGAAATGTAGGGGCCGACCCTGAAATACGCACCCTCGAAAGCGGAGTGAAGGTCGCCCGCATTCGCATAGCGACTACCGAGCGCATATACAACCGCGAAACCCAGGAGGCCAAGGAGCATACCGAGTGGCACAATATTACCCTGTGGCGCAACCTTGCCGACGTAGCCGACCGCTTCGTACGCAAAGGCTCGCAGGTTTACATCGAAGGTAAGCTCCGCAACAGGGAATGGA
>CAKUKW010000265.1 GCA_934663885.1 uncultured Tidjanibacter sp. | reverse complement strand
ACATAAAAGTACAGCCGGCGGAATTTTATGGGGGTAGTTCCCCGGTGGAAGAAGCTACCGTATACCTTTTTGATCGAAACAAACGATTTATCTCGCAGGTTGGCGTAAGCCGCGAGCAGATAGACAATAATGTTCCCGTCAGGATTTCTATTTCGCCTTCGGACAGCCCGTGGGCGGTGGTATGGGGGAATATTAAAGAAAAAGAGCAGGTAAGCGGACTCGGGCTTTACACACAGATGGACGAGGTTCTCGTCATGGTCGAAAAAGACGCGGAAGGTTACGACATGTCGCCCGACAACCTGTTTTACGGAATAAAACAAATATCAGGCAGCAAAACCCAGGAGGTTATCATAGCTGTCAAAGTGGGGCGTGTGGAACTTACGGTTAAAGGCCTTCCCCGGGATGCAACGGCAGAGGAGTATTATTTTACCGTGGACGCGGGGTACGGAGGATATGACTTCGAAGGCTCTCCCCGGGCCCGCGCAACCGAAATGAAAATACAGGGAGTGTTCAACGTGAATCACGACCTGCTGACACAACAGCCGTTCAATATGGTACACTATCCCAAAGGGGATACCGACCTCAACGGCGACAATACGGGGGTAGTAGTAAACTTATGGAAAGTGGACAGCGGAAATCCCACACTGTTGGCATCGGTAGACAAAGACGCCTCAGGCAAACCCATAAAACCCGAAGCCGGGAAAAAGACGAACGTACTGATATATTTCCACGGTGACGGCAGCATAGGAGTGGCCGTCGTAATTACCGGTTGGGACGAAATATACCAGTGGAACGAATGGTGAATACCAATACTATAAATGAAAGTGTGCAATAATATAATAATGACAGGAATGCGGGCACGGTTGCAGGTGCTTATTCTGCTTGCGTGCTCACTCTTAATCTCCTGTATATCCGATCCGATGGCTCGTCCAGACCCGGATAGCGGCAAAGCATCGGTACTGCTTAATATCAATACGCCTAAGCCGTCGACTCCCTCTTCGCGGGTACAGACAGAGTCCGAATCAGCTATCTCGGAAGTAAGGGTACTCGTTTTCGAAGAATCGGGCGGCGACTACATCTTCAGCTACCATATAAAGGGAACGGAAGTTTCGAGTTCGGGTGCCCAGACGCAGTTCCGGGCAGTACTGGAAACCTCGGAGGCTCCCGTAAAACTCATAATACTAGCCAACACGGGCGACTCTTTCGGAGCGAACGCGCCGGTACAAGGCGAAACAGAGGCTGAGGTACGTGCGAAAATGACCTACCCGTTTAGTGCGGCGGGTATGCAGGATAACCTGCCCATGTACGGAGAGGTTTCCATCCCCGGCGGAATAGACGCTTCGCAGACATATACCCTTCCTGTGACCGTCCTGCGTGCTATAGCAAGGGTGGACGTGGTGAAAGATATGTATGAAAACGCTCCCGGATTCACTCTTGAGGAGGTATACGTTTTCAGGGCCAACGACCGAATACAGCTTATCCCTGACGCACTCGTGAGCGATTCCCAGGTCAAAGTTTCTACGCCTTCCATTCCGCAGGGGACCGTAGCGCTTGCCGATGCCGTCGTGAAGAAGGAGGAGGGAGGAGCCGAATCCATAATACAGCTCTATATTCCGGAGTCGTCCGAGGCCGTCACCAACAATGAAAAGATAAAGGAGGCGACTACCGTCATAATTGGCGGTCGCTTCGAAGGCGGCGACAACCCCGTTACCTATTACCGCGCTGATTTCAATTCTGGCGTCCAAGGCCATCCCTTCGGACAGGTGCTCAGGAATTACCGCTATATATTCAATATAAAGAGCGTAACGCGCGAAGGATGGCCGACACCCGAAGAGGCGGCTGAAAACCTCTCCTCTTCTATAATAGTGGATATTCAGCCCTGGGAAGACTTCTCTTCGGAGATGTACCTCGGCGACGACAGGTTCGGTATTTCGTCGCGCAGCATATCGCTACGCTACGTCAGCAACCGTGAAAGGCAGCTCGACGTGGAATCGACGTTCGCCTACCAGATACAATGGCTTAAAAACGGCGTACCCGTAGGCGAGGCAACCGCAGATTACGGTCATACTATCAGCAACGAAGATTTCGACGCATGGATAGTACGCAACGAAGACGACGCAGAGTACGTCACGCACCTCCGTTTTCGAACATTGAAAAACAACAACATAGGGGACATCATAACCGACACGCTGAGAGTCACCGCCGGCCCATGGAAAGTGGATATCAAGGTGAGCCAGGACAACTCGGAGCTTTACAAGGGTAGGATCATGAACGTACTGTCGGTAGAAACCGTGGGCAACCTGGGTGTAGACATGGTGGATCCGCTGGCCAGCGGCCTCGCAATGCGAAAAGTTCTCGATATACAGTTCTCGCCTACAGGTGTCATAAGGATAGGGGGCTCATCGTTCACCAGGATACCCAATACCGCAGGATATGTAGGAACTTCGGCCCAGGCCAACCTTACGGTACTTAACAGGATATTCGGGGCACAGGACGTTATTTACGTGCCGTTCAACGTAGGCCTCTCATCTGAAGTGGCCGACCTGCTGCTGGCATGGCTGGACGGGAGCAAGAACAGGGTTCTGGTAATAGGTACCGACTCGGACGAAACCAACAAGGAACTTCGCCTGAAAC
>CAKUKW010000264.1 GCA_934663885.1 uncultured Tidjanibacter sp. | reverse complement strand
GGTTACCGCTTTTGTCGTAAAGAAGTACATAGATACCTTTTACCATCTGCTCGAATATTGTACCATCCTCGAGTTCTCCGGGATCTTCGCCGGCCCTGGTTTCGCCCCCGAACAGCCTGAGTGAGAAATAAGCAGACTCATACTCGGGATTCTCTTCTTCTCCGCCGCCCTTTTGGTCTTTTGCGCAAGAGGTGAAGATCAGCCCCGCCGCAAGCGCGAAAGCAGCGAGGAAAAATAAGCTTTTCAATTTTGTTTTCATGTACAAAAAAATAAAGGTTAATAAATAATTGTTTGGAATATTAAATCGTAAAATCTTGATTCATCTTTTCACTCGAAAGGATATTATATCCCTACCTCGCACAAAAGTGTAACGGATGTGCAAATCCCGCACCACAATGCAAGGTTCACTGCAAGCATAAAAAGCACATTCCGATAAATGGGGGCATTAATCTAAAATGTAAAACTGTAAAAAATGGATCTTCTCTCTTCTGTTTACCAAGCCGATACAGAAACTACCTGTTCCACGGAATTATTTTAATTCCGGGATAGCTGGCGTTAACCGCCCCTCTCAAAACAGTTAACGCCAACTCAGATTGCGTCCTGATAAAATCAGGCTGGTTTAATATACTCTCTCCTTAGAGGTCTCTCTTTCTAACTAAATACTCGCAAATCCACTCCCAAAGGGAATAATCCCGCGGGTTATAAAAACCCGTCAATATTTCCTGTTTATTTAGTTGGCTGATTCGGTTGTAGCGCTCTCTCGCATGCAAAAATAGCACTTTTTTTTATTTTTACATTATTTTTTCATTGCATGCGGATTTAAAAACGCATCGTATGTAAAAAAATATAAATTTAAAACGCCCCGAAAACAGCCGGTAACCTCCGGTACATTTAATATAATTAAAGCTTTTTAGCGCTATGCACGTAATCAAATCAGTAATACTATGCACTAAATATGCTAAAATCATACCAAATAAATAAATGTAATCGTTAATTTTGTAGTAAATAAATACATCTTAGATATGGCGACAATTGAAACCATCCATTTGGGAGACCTCCGAAGCGAGGCCAAACACATGCAGTCCGGCACTACTTTGATGACGGACGCCCCTACTGACAATCACGGCAAAGGTGAATTTTTTTCGCCTACCGATCTTGTGGCGGCCTCACTGGGCAGTTGCATGCTTACACTTATGGAGATGGCCGCCGCTCCCAGGGGCATAGACATCAGGGGTACGAAAGTTACTATTGACAAGATAATGGCAAGCGATCCGAGGCGTATAGCGGAGATAAAGATCGATATATATTTCCCTTCGGACTATAGCGAAAAGGATAAAACTATACTGCGGAGGGCGGCGGATACATGCCCTGTAAGTAAATCGCTGCATCCCGACCTCATCCAGAGCGTGACATTCCACTATCCTGCGTCATGTACTTCATCTAAATAGCAATCAAGAGTTATAATAACATAAGGCGGCTAAATTGCCGCCTTATGTCGTCAATGTAAACCATACATTCCAAAGGGTTTACATCCCTGTTACGCATGGCAAGGTATTTGCATTTTCAGGAGTAAAATAAATGGAAATTCAAAAACCGAATTATTATGAAAATGAAAAACACAGTGACCGGCGAAATAAAGCAACGGGTCAAAGAGGTAAAAATGGACAATGCCGACATGAAAAAAGAAAAGGAAGGCGTATCGTGTAAAAAAGTATCTGAAGATACAAAACTCATAAATCCCGATATGGGAACTCTCGACAGGGGCTGATATTGTGACGTGTTAACAACGCCGGGCCCGGATCCCAACTATGTCATGAATGGCTGAAAACCCCTGGGGTTTTCAGCCATTCATGACATTTAGACAGCCCTGGTACATCCCGTAAAAAATCCGGGGGTGCCAATGGCGCCCCCGGATTCGGGTATATTAAAATAAGATGATACTCTTATTTCCACGGAATAAGATATCCCCTGCTTGCAGAAGCATCCCATGCCCACACTTTCTCACCATCTATTTTCAGGATCTTCAGCGTTGCGTTTCCGTCTGTATTACCGCTGATATTGTTTACTACCACGGTAGCCTGAACGTCTTTTTCCAGTTGAGGATCTGCATTGAAAGTTATGCTGAAGTACTTGTCCATGGTGTCATTCTGAACGCGGGAGCTCTTCTCCGTTTCGCCCAATGCGTACTGGCATGTACCTTCGGTGTAGACGAAGAGGTCGGAAGCGGCATAAACCCCGTAAGTAGTTTTTTCCAAAAATGCCTGCTGCTCCTTAGTGAGGGTCTCCTTGTCCTTTTCACATCCGGTAAAGGCAAACGTGACGCTTACGGCCACTAATACCATATATATTATTTTTTTCATCGTTCCGGTTTTTATTGAATGTTAACGAATTTTGTAATAACTTCCTTATGTCCGTCCTTCCTGGTCACGGTAGCCTTGATTTCATGGCGGCCCGCGTTAAGTTTAACGGAAGGAGGAGCAACGGTATTGTTGCCCACTTTCCATACGATGGATTGAACATCCCCCTGTATATTGGTAATCCTGAGCGGTACGAGTTCATCGGCCGTATACGAACCCTTGATGTCCCTCATCGAAGCGAACTTGCCTGTGCGTGCCTCTGTGGTGAATTCGAGGGTCGAAGAGCTGCCATAGCC
>CAKUKW010000263.1 GCA_934663885.1 uncultured Tidjanibacter sp. | reverse complement strand
ACTGTCAGCTCAGTTGGTGTGAGCGGATTTTTTACTCGCGTGATTTTCTTCCCGATAAGATAATCTCGGACATATTCATTTAGCCGTTCAATATCCTCCGGTGATAAATGACCGCCGAACATCATTTCGGTATATTGATCGAAAATGCGTAATGATTCCGAGTGGCGTTTCAGCTTGGGATTATCATTTTTTTGTTGAGTGGATTGTTTCTTCGGTGGGAAAATACGCCATAATTTATTGACTACTGGCGTTAGAAGATTAGGCGCGACCAGAAGCAATGCAAAGTACAATACCATTCCTCCTACGAAGAAACCGAAAAAAACAATATTTGCAGTTCCGGAATCGTAACCATGTTCACCCATGTAAATATGAACCCCGACGCAAAGCAATAGCCACAGGACTCCGACAAATATGTGGAGAAGCAACAGACCTTTTTGCTCATCGTTGAGTTTCATAACTGCAAGATAGTGATTATCTGCGAATACTTACTCCAGTAGGCTGACGGTCTTGCGTTTCATATCTTCGTCAATGTCGCGGTATCGGGCGAAAGCTTTGCTGCCCTCTTTATGCCCACTCATAACCCCGATAAGACTCGGATCGGCAACCTGCTTGTAAATATTGCCGATGAAAGTACGTCGTGCCATGTGCGTAGATGCTATATCACATAACCTTTCCTGCTTTGCCTCTCTCGTAACCTGATCCACGACCGTAACCATACGGGTAAGACCGGCCCGGCGGAAAGCCTGTTTGATATGTATATTGTATTGCTGTTCAGTAATAAATGGAAATAACTCTTTCCTTCCCGGATCATGGTAGCGATTCACTATTTCCTGTGCGGTCTTGGTTAAAGGAACCCGGACTGCCGTTGCCCGTTCGTTGTTTGTCTTGCCTGGTATATACTCAAGGCCGCCGGCGATTATGTTTTGAGGTGTCAGCCGATAGAGGTCACCCACCCGACAACCGATCAAACATTGGAATACAAAAATATCTCTCTGCTGTGCCAGTACGGGATCATCGCTCAAATCGGTTTTGTAGAGAGTGTTTCTTTCTTCAACGGTTATGTAAATAGGTTTGCCGTACACCGGTTCGTCGATCTCGTAATCATTAAAAGGATTGTATTTGATAATGTCCTTCTTGCTTGCCCATATCATAAATGATCGGATGCGGTTCATCTGGTCGATGATTGTATTCTTTCCTCGCACTTTCGGCATACCTCTCGGATTCTCCGCATCTTCGCCTTTGGCGGTTTTCTTCTTTTCGGGCCTGTAAGTCTTTTTCGATTCTTTCACGGAATAGGGAACGGCGGTATATATGGCCGGGTGCTTTTTGAATACCTCCGGCTCACTGGCCAGAAAGTCTTCTAACTCAATCAGCAAGGCGGGAGTCATTTTATGAATGTTCAGCCGGAAGGTAGTCTTGCCCTCGGCTCGTTTGTATAGTTCAAAGCGTTTTAGGCAACGGACGATCACGCTCAGGTGCTTTAGCCGGTATTCGGAAAAACGCCGTTCGGTCTTATATTGCTCTATTAGTTTGAAAAAGTTGGTTGGATCGTCTGCTTTTTCTTTCTTCGGCTTATAAAACTCTCTGATTTTTTGCTCTCCCCAAGCCTTATCTATGAGCGTCTTGTCGTCGGCCAGTTTTATTTCATCCTCAATAAATCGGCTAAGATTTTTTAAGGCCTCTTTCTTTGTAATTAAGGTTTCTTGTTCTTCCCCGGGTACGGTCGGGATGGTAATGCCGTTCTTCTTTCCCCACCGTTTAGACGGAACCCAAATGCCGGAACGCAAGCGTAGTCGGATATCACGGGTTACATATACCCTTAATCCTATTTCACATTCTCCTGCGCTGTCAGGCACTTTCCCAAGACTGTAAGTAATTGTAGCCATAATCCCCTGAATTTGTAATACCTTTATCCAAAGGTAAATACAGTATTCGGAAAAAACAAATTTGCGTGTCCGCATTTTGTCCGCAACCTCCTAAAAAGGTTAAAATTCAATTCAAACACATTCGGCCAAATTCAAACGTATGAGCCTGTTTATCACAATAATATAATGCTTAATTCTTTTAAGCTATTTTATGAAGTTTTTAATCAGTGAGTCCTTTCCTGGGCACCAGTAGAGGATTGATGATGGAAATCGTCAATCCTTTTTATTTTTGCCGGGATGTCACACTTACTGTGCGTCCAGGATAGCTTTACGGAAAAACTCCAAGAGGTAACCACCGGTTGGAGTTTGTGTGTTTGGGGATATGGAATTCCGCGAAGAGGATAAATGGCGGTTAAAGGTGAATGCCGAATAAATAACCGGTTACCGCGGTAACTATCATTGAGATTGTTCCCCATAAACATACCCGGACAACCGACTTCCAGACAACGCATCCTCCCAATTTTGCCGCACAGGCACCTGTAAGGGCCAGAAATAGTATTGCGGATGCATATTGTATGGGAATCATATTGTCTATCCTTGCAGTCAGTGCCACAGCTAAGGGAAGTATCGCGCCGGCAAGGAAAGACGCCGCCGATGCCATCGATGCCTGCAGGGGGCGGGGACGTGTCATTTCATGGATGCCCAGGCAATCCCTTGCGTGTGCATCGAGCGCATCATGCTCCGTAAGGGTACGGGCAACCTCATAAGCCAGGGGTCCGGACAGTCCTCGGT
>CAKUKW010000262.1 GCA_934663885.1 uncultured Tidjanibacter sp. | reverse complement strand
ATCCGTAATCATGCTTTTTCATCTGTTCTTACTTTTTTTAGTTACACAAAATCCCGGACATTAAAGCCCGGCGGGACATCACCCTGCGGAGGCTGGCTTTCCGCCGACCCGTCGGACATCCGCCTGTGGAATGCCGAGAGGTAGGTGTCTATAAGGGCTGTTACCTTATCTTCCCGTTCGGGCTTGCCTGAAATTATGACCCCGTACATATCGGTTCCTTTCAGGTCAAGGAGGATGCGTCCGGTTTCCTCCTTCTGCTCATCTGTCATTGAGGGATTGTGTACCACGCGGCGGTAGGCTTCGCCTAATTCTTCAAAACTGGCACCCTGAGCGTATGATTTGTCTGCTCTGATGGAATCGTCTGTTTCGTCCTCGTCATCCTCGTTTTCCGCTTCTTCTTCCGGGAATGGTTTAACTTCATACAGCGGGTAACTCAAATCCAAAGGTTCATTGGCTTCCCCTTTCGGAGGTATGCCGAAAACATCGTCCAATTCTTCCGGCGCTATCTGCCGGGGGTGCTGCGGTACGTTTTCAGGGGCAAATATATCTTCATTTCCAATCCGATTTTCATTTTCGGATTCTATGGCAGTAAGTGGCAGCGAGTGGCGTCGTTGGGGTAGGACAAAACGGCTTTTGCCGACGATATCCGTCCCCCGTTTCTTCTCTTTCTGCGGGACATTGCCGCCCGGCTTTCCAGTATTCCTGTCCCGGCGGCTTTCCCGGATAGTGAAGTACATCATCCACAGGGCATAGGCAATGGCTACGGCGGACAGCACGAACAGGACGTGGGTGGAATTAACCGCGCCCATCGCCGGTAGTTTTTTCGTTCAGGCTCTCGTCGTACAGGTCGTTGATAACCTCACGGTTATCGTCGAAGTGCGCTTTGAGTACCTTATCCACGTATTCGGTGATTGTCATGCCGTTTTCGCCAATGTTGCGGTTTATCTTCCTGATCCATTCGTGATAACGGGGACGGATAAGGACGCTTCTGCCGTGGCGGAATGGTGAGTGCCCGAGGCATATATGCCGCATGAGGTATATATCCCTGAGCGATGGTTCCGGAGGTATGACCTCCAGAGTGATTTCTTTTTCCGGTGTACCTCGGCCGACCGCTTTCCGGTAACGAAGAGCGCGGCGGATGAACAGGGCGGCGGTTACTGCGACTGCCGCCAACACGATACATAAAATGATTAGCTTGTCTGACATAGTGGTAATTATTAATGGTTTATACTAAGTCGTTGCGCTCCCGGCGGTACAGGTGGTTGATTTCCGCCCTATGCTTTTCGAAGTGTTCGGTCAGCACCGTGTCGATGTAGCCGCCGATAGTCAGGCCGCGCCTGTTCTGCAAACGTACCAGCGTCGAAACTATATCCATGTTCCGCTTGCTGATGTAGGCCGCGTGTTTCAGCGGTACATATACCTCTTTCAGGTACTTTTCTTCGTATGCGTTCGTATCGACACAGTTTATTTTCTCGTTGCTCATAATCTATTTTTAAGTGTTAATTACTTTCTGTTTTTCTTAGGCCCTACAAAATCATCCAATTGCTGACGGTAGAGGTCGGCGATCTCGTCTTTGTGCTGCCGGAGATGCTCCGACAGTACATTGTCTATGTAACCGCCGACACTTATGCCCTTGTTCATCAAAGCCAACAGGTGAACCAGACGGGTGATGTCCTGATGTACTTCCTGACTGATGTAGACGGGCTGGCGCGTTTTGAGTTCTTTCTTTTTCAGATAGACCTCATCGTAATTCCCCCGGCGACGGCGGGTTTTACCTTTGGAACCGGTATCTTCCGGCAGTATTTCGGCTTCACCTGCATTTTCGTCTTTCCCCGGAATATCGTTGTCGGTTTCCTCCGCTCCGGTATTTTCGTCCGGCTTCGTCGCTACCACGTTGGCAGGGTTAGCCAACAGTTCCGTGTTCTTGAAAGACTGGATAATCAATGATTCATCCAGTTCCCCGGCTTTTACCCGTTTAGCCATTGCCGCCCGGTTTTACGAGTGAAAGGATTTCATCGGTCAGCGGCTCGATATTGCTGCCTTTAAGGAGCGGCTTATCCGCAGGGAACAGCGTTGAACGGAACAACGCTTTATGCAGTTCCGATTGCTCCCGGCGGAAGCGCAGGCTGTTGGGGATAAATGTTTTCAGCGTTTCGAAGCCAAGATGGGCGATCACCTGCTCGTAAACCCCGTATAATTCCGATTTCTCACGTCCATCGACCATGTTCCAGACGAGGTACATTCCCTTTATCGTCGTTACCCCTGTCTTTTGCACCTCATTTATCACCATCATATAGCGCAGGGTGCTTTCCAGCACAAGACGGTCGGCGCTTATGGGCGCAATGATATAGTCCATGTTGGACAGGGCTTTGATGACGGCCGGGTCGTTTACCGTTCCCGGCAAGTCGAAAAAGACAAAATCGAACTCCGCCTGCGACGTAATGCGGTCGGCATCGTCAATGGCTTTCCCGGTACTGCTCTCGATAACCGGAAAAGCTTTTTTGTTCAGGCGGGTAAACTGCTCGTAGGCCATCCGCTTGTAGTAGTCGTCTTCCAACGCTTGTTTCAGGTCGCGCTCCCGCATCTCGGCAATGGAGTGTTGCGGGTAGTCGCAGTCGATCACGGCTACATCGTAGCCTTTCACATAGTGCAGGTAGGAAG